>NZ_JBOEFX010000112.1:360-53181 GCF_050633125.1 Lewinella sp. | reverse complement strand
GAATACCGGCGACTTCTTTCTTACCGATGTTGATAAACATCCGCTGGTATTTACCCGGCGACTTACGAACCTCACTTTCTTTTCTGTGGTTTTTGCCTTTATTGGCATTACGTGGGTCTAGTAAATATAAAGCTTCGCGCTGATAATGGACAGGTAGTTCACCAAAGTTAAGCGCAGCAACACGCTGGATCAGCTCCTCTTTACTCAGGTCAAAAAGGGTCACTTCCAGTTCTGCGGTAAGGGGCGCCAAGGCCGGAATAGTTTTGGCTTCGAGAAGGCTTTGGAAAGTACGCTGTAGGCGGCGTTCTACCAATCCTAATACACTTGGCGGCTCTGTTTCATTGAACTGGAGGTTCATCTGTCTGTCGAGGCCCCTTAGCTTGTGACGGTCATTGGGGTGCAACAACATGATGGATTTACCTTTCTCGCCAGCGCGTCCGGTACGACCAGAGCGGTGAGCGTAAAAGGCCCAATCATCGGGGATGTTGAGGTGGAAAACGTGAGTGATCCCCTGTACATCGAGTCCGCGAGCAGCTACATCCGTAGCAATTAAAATCCGTACACGCTTACTACGAAAACGCTCCATAGCCCGGTCGCGTTGGGCTTGGGAAAGATCACCGTTGAGAACGTCTACGGCGTAGCCATCGCGTTGCAGATCATCGGATAAGCTTAATGTTTCGGCACGGGTGCGACAGAAAACCAGCGCGTAAAGCTCGGGGTCTGAATCGAGGTAGCGGCGCAAAACTTCCAGTCGCTCACGAGGGCGAGCTACGATGAACTGGTGATCAATATCTTCATTGGTCTGGCTGGTGTCACCCACTTTAATTTCGTGGGGGTCATGCATATAATGCTTGGTCAGCCTTCTTACTTCTTTAGGCATGGTCGCCGAAAAAAGCCAGGTACGTCGTTCGGAAGGAACGCTTTCCAGGATTTCGTCGATTTCTTCCTTAAAGCCCATATTGAGCATCTCGTCGGCTTCATCAAGAACAACGGTTGTGATGGAGTCGAGTTGGATTGCTCTACGCTTAATAAGATCACGTAAACGACCGGGGGTAGCTACAACGAGCTGAGAACCGGCCTTGAGTTGTTTCATCTGTGCCCAAATGTCAGCACCTCCGTAGACCGCTGTAATATTGAGCATTGGCCGGAAAAGCGCAAATTGTTGCAGCTCCTTGGTGATCTGTACACACAATTCACGGGTAGGCGCAAGAACCAGCCCCAAGGGCTTACCGATGCTGAGGTCCATACGGTCAATGAGGGGGAGGCCAAAAGCAGCAGTTTTACCTGTGCCTGTTTGTGCCAAGCCCACGAGGTCGCGGTCACCAGCGAGGAGAAAGGGAATAGCCTCTTGTTGGATGGGGGTAGGTTCTACAAAACCCAATTCAGCAATAGCGTCTAAAAGCGGTTGGGACAAGCCCAGAGAAGAAAAATCTGACATTAAAATAGTACTACGAATGAAGAAACGACGGGAATAAAAGAATAGCGTTCCTGAATTAAGCCGCAAAGGTACGATTTTAAATAATGATAATGAGTTTTTTGTCTGATTATGCGTTAATTAGGAGTGATTAGTTTGTGTGGAAAATGAGTAGATTTTCTATGTTTAGTCGTTCTCTTTGATGGATGACAGGTACTGCCCACTCGCATTAGAGGACGAAAAACGTTTATGTATAGGTATTCCCCAATACGCTAAAAGCTTATATTAGCTGTTATTTTGACAAACAAACGCGCTCATGAAAAATATACTGCTCTTACTAGGGCTATTGGTTTCCATTGGTTCCATTGCCCAAACGCCATTCGTCAGTTGTTTTGGAGAAACCGCTAGCATAAATCATTGGAGTGACTTTACGCGCTCGGAAGATGGGAAGTACCTTTTGCATGCTTATGGTAATTATGACGATCCTACCGCTATAGATGTAAGAACCTACCAATTGTCTGTCCCTGGAGGCCTGACGGATAGTTTGACTACCTTTTTACCTGGCCGGCAATACCTGTCTAGTGCGGAAGAAAACGGAAATGGAGGCGCTATTTCCTGTGGCATTTCCTATAGCTCTCTAAAAGGGGGTAGTGATATTATGGTTAATTATCTCGATGCCAGCGGAAAGACAATACGCAGTTTTACTTTTGGAACGGAAATGGACGAGAGACCGATTCAGACAGGAATAGATGAGCAGCAAAATTATTTTATTGCGTATTACCAAAGCACCACAAAATATGGCCGCTATCACACTAACCGAGTTCGAAGCTTCAATTCGACAGGAGAAATGGTTTATGATGTTGATATGGGATTTACGGGAGGGCTTCTTCTCGACGTGGTTCCGCTTGGTAGCGGTGAACTTGTGGTGTTAGGCACTCACAAAACATCTGCTACTACGCATGATGTAGTAATTACCAGGCTGGCTGCTGACGGCACAGTACTGTGGGAAAAAGGGCTGAATGATTCTAATGACGGTGTTTCCATGATTACCAGAGGTTTTCTGGAAAGGGGAGTACTTTATTTGATTGACTACACGACGAAAAAGATCATTGGTTTGGGTGTAGGCAATGGAGAAATCCTTACGGATTTGAGCTACCCAAAAGAGGTGAGAGGGGATTTCCTTTTCCCGTTTGCTAAATTCCAGGATGACTTCTGGATCATGAGTCGACAAAACATATACCAGTTGGCTTCAAAAAAGTATGGGTATAAACTTATCGGTACTTACCCTCTTGAAAAGACAATTATCAGTAGCGCACGTTTTTACCCGGAAGGCATATGCGAGTATTTGGATGATGACGGAGCGTTGGTGCGATTTGATATGAATACCACAAGTTTTACCACACTTGCAAAAGGTAGCCTTACAAATCAAAGCACCATTCAGGATGAGGTTGTTGATGTTGAATTGGTAGGAGACAAAATTTTTACGGGAGTTAAGAGAATGACTAGAGGGCTTTTTACGAGTATCACAAAACAGTTTTCATTAGACGGTGAACTAGAAGGCAGTATTACTTCTGAAGCCCGAGAGGATATTATGAAAAATGCGTCTTTGGTGATGCTGGAGGACGGTGGTTTTGCATCGGTAATTGCAGATGTAGACGATAGCTACCGTTGTGAGTTGAGAGTGGATGTCTACGGTGTAACGGGGGAATTGAACCAACAAATCTATTTGCTGGAGGCTAGTTCTCAGATTATTAATAATCCTCAAGTAGTCGTAATTCCTGGTAACAAAATTGCCGTATACGGGCACTACAAAAATTTCAGCGCGCGCACGGAAGAGCATCTTTTATGGAATGTCGATCTGGAAAATCCAGCATTCAGACGCACACAAGGTTTAAATTTTACCGACCATGATCAGCAGTTCTTTGGCCTGCAAGAAAGAACAGTGGGCTTTGTTTCCTCTTTTTTGGACAACAATTTGACCGTTCGTAAAGTCAGCGTCGACAATGGTTTGGTTTGGGAAACCACGAAATCATTCGCCCAACTAGAAGATCCCAGGATATATAGTAACTTCCGAGGATTCAACAGGGCGAAGAACAAATTGGTAGCGGTTCCTGATTCAGAAGGCGTCCTGCTGGGTGTGAATATTCAGCGTGGTGGTGATCCGCCTGTTTATTACCTGGAGTTTTTTGATGCCAAAGGCATGAATACGAGGAGTTTTACGTCGAAAAATACACAATTAACTGCCGGGGTAGATTTTTTAAACGCAAGTCAAGTTGTTGTTGTGGGCTGTGGTAGGAACACACAGCAAACAGGAGAAACAGATATTTATCAACTTAATTACGAGGTTTATGACCTCACAGGTGGGCTGGTCAAAGAAGTGAAAATACCAGTGGCTTACGAGATTACCATTACCAATGTAGAGGTATTGGATAATGGCTTCATTGCCGCCTATGGATCGATTTATAGAGATGCTGACGTCGATGCAATACTTATTGTGATGAGCCAATCAGGTGAGATAGTAAACGGTTTGGAGTGTTTTGCGCCAACGCAAAAGAAGTAAGGGGACTGTTGTTTTGTCTACTTTTCCTTAAATTGTATCTCTCTAAAACACATAGCAATGACCACCAATTACCTCGATAGCGCCCGTAAGCAATTCCAGTATTATAAAACACTGGGAGATCGAACGATGGATCAATTGACCGACGACCAGCTATTTTGGCAATATAATCCTGAAAGCAACTCCATCGCTATCATCGCTAAGCATTTGTGGGGTAATATGTTGTCGCGTTGGACTGATTTTCTGACTACTGATGGTGAAAAAGAATGGCGCCAGCGGGAAGCTGAGTTCGATGCGGATATAAAAAATCGCAAGGAGTTGCAGCAAAAGTGGGAGGCCGGATGGCAGTGCTTATTTACGGCTTTGGATACGGTGGATGAAGAAAATTTTGATACCATTATCTATATTCGAAACATGGGCCACACTATAGTGGAGGCGATCAATCGGCAACTTGCTCATTATGCTTATCACGTAGGGCAAATGGTGTATCTTGGTCGTATGTTAAAGGGGGCAGAATGGGAAAGCTTGTCTATTCCTCGTGGAGAATCTGCTGCCTACAATGCTAAAAAATTTAGTCAACCCAAGCACCGTGAGCATTTTACGGAAGAATGGAGAAATAAGAAAAAATAATATGTTTTACGCTTTTAAAGGCTTCCAACCGGTTGTTCACCCTACTGCTTTTGTACATCCGCAAGCCACGGTGACGGGGAATGTCGTTATTGGTGCCGATGTTTATATTGGGCCTGGCGCGGCGCTACGAGGAGACTGGGGCGGTATTGTTATAGAAGACGGTTGTAATGTGCAGGAAAACTGTACTATACACATGTTTCCAGGTGTGACGGTGTTGCTGGAGGAAGGCGCTCATGTAGGGCACGGCGCGATCATTCATGGTGCCCGTTTGGGGCGTAATGTAATGATCGGTATGAACAGTGTTATCATGGACGAAGTTGTGGTAGGAGCGGGGAGTATCATTGGTGCACTCTCTTTTGTGAAAGCTAAGACGATTATTCCTGATCGCAGTTTGGTGGTAGGGAATCCGGCCAAAATCATCAAAGATGTAAACGACGAAATGCTGGCCTGGAAAACCAAAGGCACTCGCCTGTATCAACAATTGCCCTCCGAGCTGCACGCCCAATTGGAAGTTTGTGAACCCTTGCGAGAAATTCCTGCTGATCGACCTGCGCAGGAGAGTCTTTATACTACTTGGGAAACTATAAAAGGGAGTTGAGGCCCGGTAACCAAATGATAGATCAACTTATAAATTGGGGTAATGCCGATCCAAGAAAGCTATTTCTGCTAGATGGGCTAGGGGCTATATTGTCGGCTTTCTTGTTGGGCGTTGTTTTGGTTGAATTTGAGGAATACTTTGGAATTCCCAGGCCAACACTTTACATCCTTGCGCTATTGCCGTGCTTATTTGCAGGTTATGATTTTTTCTGTTACCAGAAGAAAAGTGGAAATATCGGCTCCCTTTTGAAGGGGATAGCCTTCCTAAATGTAGGTTATTGCTTGCTGTCTATTGGATTAGCTATCTATCATTACGAGAAGGTTACCTATCTCGGATGGGGGTATGTTTTGATTGAAATTTTAATTGTGATGACGATCGCAAGGATTGAACTCAAGGCAGCAGACTCGTATCCAGATAACAAAAAGCGTGTGCCTTGAGCAGGACATTAAGCAGTGAGCTTTACCCCATGATTCCATTAAGTTTATCGATATCGAGGATATGTATGCGGCCATCGATGATCTGGATGTAGCCGCTTTCGCGGAAATCGGTGAGGGTACGAATTACGCTTTCTTTAGCAGTACCAACCATTTTGGCGAGGTCTTCACGTAGGATATCAAACTCCATGGTGTTTTCCTTTTCTGCAATGACGACCAATGTGTCGGCTACTCGTTTGCGGATCGAGTCATAGGCGAGTTGCATCAGTTGTTCTTCCTTGTCTGCAACATTATTGGCCAACATTTTTATCATGCGGGAGGTGACATTAGGGTTGGCAGAGAGTAATTTTTCGAAATCCTCCCTTGGAATCAATCGAAGTTCGCTGTCCTCCATCGCTGCGGCGGTAAAAGAATAGCCTTCCTGTCCACTGATCAATGGGGTATAGCCTAAGAAATCGCCCTCCTGGCAGTAGTTGATAATGTACTCTTTACCAAAATCATTGGTTTTGTAGAGCTTGATTTTACCATTTTCTACCAAATATAAATAACGGGGATAATCGCCTTCCGTAAATACCTTTTCTTTTCTGGTGTAGCTGCGCAGGCGGTGGTCTGTAGAGAGTTTTTTTAGTTCGGCATGGCCTCTGGCTTCGTCGATGAAGGCGCTGAAGGTAACGGAGGTTTGGCTGAACTGCCGTTGGAGGCGCTCGTGTTTAGCGAGGCGTTGCTGTACGACTTCGAGGAGCTCGTCTTTATAAATTGGCTTCATCAGGTAGTCGTCTGCTCCGAGGTTCATGCCTCGGCGTAAGTCTTCTTTCTCTGTTTTTGCCGTTAGGAAAATAAAAGGAACCCCCAGGGTAGTCTCTTTCTGACTCAGTATTTTTAAAACGCCATAACCATCCAACTCAGGCATCATGACATCACATAGAATCAGATCAGGGGGGGCTGCCAGCGCCTTTTCAACTCCTTCTTTACCATTGATCGCCTCCTCAATGCTGTAGCCATAAAGGCTGAGGATTTCCGAGAGATTCTCCCTAACCTCGGCGTTGTCTTCAATGATGAGTATACGTTTCATTATTATTAGTTTAATATTGTAAAGCAACGGTTTTTTACCAGTTCTAGATCGGTAAAGTAATTCGAAAAACGGAGCCTTTGCTCATTTCGCTGGTAAATTCAATTTTTCCTTTTAGTAAATCGAGATACTGTTGTACAATGTGCAGGCCTAGCCCAGTGCCCTTAATGTTTTCGACATTATGTGCTCGGAAAAATCGAGTGAATAGATGTTTCTGGTCTTCTTTGGGGATGCCCATGCCTTCGTCTTTAATCACAAAAGTAATAGCTGTTTCGTCTTTTTCCACATCAAGATAGATGGTTTGCCCTTTTGCGGAATACTTGCTGGCATTGGAAAGAAGATTGAGTAAGATATTACGCAACATTTTGGGGTCGGTGGTGATGATCCACTTTTCCTTCCGAGAAGGGAACGCTAATTGTTGCCCATCTTTAAGTAGTAGGTTAATTTCATCTTCCATTTCACGAAGAAAGGCTGCCAGCTCAAGTTTTTCCAACTGCACATCGAGTTTCCCTTCTTCCAATCTGCTCAAGGATAAGAAATCATTGAGGATATCGTTGAGGTTGCCAACAGCAGCTTTTATTCGGTCGATATGGCGAAGCCGCTTGGAGTGCTGTTCCTCGGTATGATACATTTCCACCAACTCTGTAGAGCTTAGTATGGTACTCAATGGTGTACGGAATTCATGAGACGCCATACTGACAAAGCGACTTTTCAGCGCATTTAGTTCTTTCTCTTTTCTAAGGGCTTGTTGGAGTTCTTGTTCTTGCTCGCGAAGCTGGTTTTCGACGGCTTGCTTTTCCTCGATTTCTTGTTTAAGGAGCTGGTTAGTACCTAGAAGCTGGTCTACGGCATTGGCCAAGTCTTCGGTGCGTTGGACGACCTTTTCTTCGAGGGCACGATTAAGTTCCATAATGCGCTGTTCCGCAGCTTTAATATCACTGAGGTCATGGACAACCCCAGTGTACATGCGCTGACCATCAATGGTCATTTGGCTTACGGCTAAGCGAAAAGGGAAGACGGTACCATCACTACGAAGCCCTTCGACCTCTCGGCCTTTGCCAATTATCTTAGCCTTACCAGTACGATGGTAATTGTCCATGTAGTCGTCATGTTCTGCATGGTAAGGAGAAGGCATCAATATATTGATCTTTTTCCCCATTACTTGTTCCGGCTGGTAAGCAAATAGCTTTGCGGCAGATGGATTGATGGTTTCGATAAACCCTTTTTCATCTATAGTAATAATGCCATCGGTAGCAGTATTGATAATGGCTTCCAGTCTTCTTGCTTCGGCAGTTAATGCCTTCATTTTCTCCATTTTTGAAAGGTAAGCAATGACGGGAAAATATCCCTAATCCATTGCGGAAAATGTGATTGATCCTTGTCAATCTATCGGAAGCCGTATGTTACTAGCCTTCCTTTTAAATACAAATTAGGCGAGATTTGAAGATCATCAGGTAAGTGAAAATCATAAAGGAGGGTGACAAATGTCATCATTTATGCCTACCGAATTGGCCGATCTTGCAGATGTAATCAAAAGCAAGGTGGATTTCTTGAAAAGAAAACACTAAGCTAACTAACACAACTAATTTCCAAGATCAAATTTTTTCATTATGAATATCATTGCACCGGTTTCTACAATTATGAGTACGCGTTTGATAACTGTAAATCCAGATGATAGTTTGGAAACGATCAAAACTCATTTTGATAGCAACAGTATTCACCATATCCCCGTAGTACGTTATAAGAAACTTGTGGGGATTATTAGCTCTACCGATTTTAACCACTTCCTCAGAGGGTTTACCCGCAATGAGCAGGATTCTTTGTTGGAGAGTGTACGCTTGAGAGCGTGGAAAGCGGAAGATATTATGACGAAAAAGTTAGCGAAAGTAGAGAGTGGCGACCCTATCAGAACTGCTTTGGAAGTCTTTAAAACCAATCGCATTCACGCTTTGCCAGTAGAAGAAAATGGCGAGTTGGTCGGTATTGTTACTACTTATGATATTATCTGCACTCTTGCAGAGGAAGAAATAAAATTAGAGGATTATAAGCGCCTTTAAATTTAAGATATCAGAGGAAGAGGTGATAGCTAGTATATTGCCTGCTTCCTGTGGTACTTGTAACCTTTACAGCTTTGTGCAAAAGCGTTTTTGTTTTTGCACAAAGCTAAATATTTTTTTATGATAGCGATTCAACTGTTCGGTATCACAGAATCCAAAAACCTGGTAGCTTGGCGTGAGCTGGTTAATGAGGCATTAGAAGAATTGGAGATAGACTTCAATATTCAGGTAGTAAGTGATCTGGAGCAGTTTATCCGTTATGACCTTATTGGAATTCCTGCGCTGGTTATTGGAGAAGAGGTTCTGTTTCAACGTGAGCTGCCTGACTTACAAGAGTTGGTGGCCATCTTGAGGGAGAAGATAGAAAATACAGAACCAAATCAGTCGGTTGCTTGATTTGGCTCTGTATTCTTCTTCTAAGTAAGACTCCCTGGATGGGGAGTTTGTGATACGCTTTTTCTTTTCTTTTCTTTGGCGTATTCTAATTGAATCTAATCCACTGGTTCTACAGGGATGCGTGCGCCAGCTTTTTGTTTCCTGGAAGAAGACTCTAAATCCATTGTTTCAGGATTTAGGCCTATAAAGCTGAGGTCAATATTTTTGTAGGCAGCGTTGGCTTTGTATTCCATAATGATCTCTTTGATATCATAATCAATATGAAGGGTTTGAGTCGCATCAATGATTACCTTACTGTCCTTAGGAAGCTTTTTAAGACTTAACAACATACTGGCTTTGTTTAAAAAGGATACGTCCTCTGCCAGTTCAAGATGAATAACACCAGCATCTTTGCGTTTGTCTTCTACAAAATATGGCGTCTTGTAATTGTTAAGTAAGATGTAGAATATAGCTACTACCATTCCTATACCTATTCCTACTAATAAGTCTGTAAAAAGAATAGCTACAATAGTGACCACAAAAGGCACTAGTTGCTTGTTGCCTAGTCGGGCCATTTCCTTAAATAGGGATGGCTTTGCAAGCTTGAATCCTACAACAATAAGAATAGCTGCCAAGCTCGCCAGGGGAATCATGTTGAGTAGCTTTGGAATAACCAATACGCTTCCCAAAAGCATTAGTCCATGAATGAATGCTGCTGCTTTCGTTTTACCTCCTGATTGGATGTTGGCAGAACTTCTAACAATTACCTGGGTCACGGGCAGCCCTCCAATCAATCCACTAATAAGGTTACCGACACCCTGTGCCTTCAATTCTTGATTTGTGGGCGTAAGCCGCTTGTAGGGATCAAGTTTGTCCGTAGCTTCTACACATAGTAAAGTTTCAAGACTGGCTACAATTGCAATGGTAATAGCTGTAACCCAGATCGCTGGATTGCTCCATTGGCTAAAATCAGGAAGTGTGAAAAGTCCGATAAATTCTCCCCATCCATCCGCTATAGGTAAGGTGACAAGGTGCTCTGGTTCCAGGTTCCATGACGTTCCCATGAGGACTTGCTGAATAATTATTCCTAAAGTAACCACTACTAGCGGCCCCTGAATGATATTCGTGATTTTGAACTTTTTAATGAAAGGCTGTTGCCATAAGATCAAAATGCCCAAGGACAAGACACTAATTAACAAAGCCCCAGGAGTAATAGCACTTAGCATGTGTTCTAGTGCAGAAAAGGTGGTCTCTCCGTCTATTTGCTTGAACGCAAAATCTCCTTCCGGGTCACTATCATAACCAAAGGCATGGGGGATTTGCTTCAGTATGATGATTAAACCAATACCAGAAAGCATCCCTTTGATCACGGAAGAGGGAAAGAAATAACCGATAACACCGGCTTTCGCAAAACCAAGGACGATTTGGATAACTCCCGCAATAGCTACCGATAATAGAAAAGCTTCGTAACCCAAAGTTTGGATGGCCGTAAGTACAATAACTGCTAAACCAGCAGCAGGACCACTAACGCCGAGAGGAGAACCCGAAAGCAGAGCAACGACGGTGCCACCCACAATACCTGCAATGATACCAGAAAAAAGTGGAGCTCCAGATGCCAGTGCAATACCTAAACAAAGCGGAACAGCTACAAGGAAAACAACCAGTCCTGCTGGTAGATCTGATTTTAGTTCAGAGAAAAATGCGGACTCTTGTGACTTCATAAGTTTACTATTTAGCTTTCTGTTTTTTGCAAGTGTTTCACCCTAAGGTGAGTAAGAAAATCACAAATGTAATAGTTTTACTATTATTTGTGGGTTATTTGTGGATTTTTTTATTCAAGTAAGTGATAAGGCCGAAAAAAAACGCCCAATAACTTGATGTTGGGCGTTTTTCTACGAAGAAAAAAGGGGGGGAATGCTTTAGTTTAATAGCTCTAGAAGGCTTTTAGTTTGGTAATGACGCTTGACACTTGCTTTTAGTAATTTCCGTGCTTGGTGGATTCTACTTTTAATCGTTCCCAGTGGTAAGTCCATCTCACTTGCAATCTCTTCGTATTTATATCCCCGGAATGCCATTAAGAAGGGCTTGCTTAGGCCTTCTTCTAGCTGGTTCATGGATTTCATTAACTCCTGCATGGTTACTTTACTTTCCCCATCATTACGAGTAGCACTAGTTTGGGTTAGCGTCACGCCAGGGATTTGGAGCTCAGCAGCTTGCTGCTTACGCTTGCGCTTGCGCCATTCATTTATGAAAGTATTACGCATGATTGTCATCAACCAAGCCTGAAGATTAGTTTTAGGTTGATAAAGGTGACGATATCGCATTGCTTTATATACAGTATCCTGAAATAAATCTTCTGCATCGTTCTTGTCACGGGTCAATTGTAGCGCAAAGGCTTGTAAATTGGGGGTGTGGCTCTGAAAGAGTTGGCCGAAGTTTGCAGTCGTCATAATATTCTAATCTAGAATGTTAATTATTTATGCAAATATAATAGTAAAACTATCATTTTTGTTTATAAAACTATTTTATTTTTCAATAAATGATTTATTTCGCACCTTTTAGTTACGATTGTTGTTGTTTATGTCGTATCGTAAAAAAATAATCTCACAAAGAGGTTACAACCATTGATATCTTATGTCTCAATTGAGTTCATTAAAGCGTCTTTTTAAGCTGTTAGAGCCAGACAGAAAAGATGTTGCTTACATATATCTTTACGCCATTTTCGGTGGGCTCCTTACACTTACTTTGCCTTTGGGTGTGCAAGCCGTCATTGGTTTGGTACAGGGAGGAGATGTTTCTTCTTCTCTGGTCATTCTGATCGCGGTTGTTACATTGGGTACTCTTTTCTCAGGGGTATTGAAAATAATGCAGATCACTGTTGCCGAGACTTTGCAAAGGAGAGTATTTGCTCGTTCTGCATTTGAGTTTGCTTTGAGGATTCCCAATTTACGAATGGATGCCTTACAGCAAGATTATCCTCCGGAGTTGGTGAATCGTTTTTTTGATACACTCACGGTGCAAAAGGGCTTGCCCAAGGTGTTAATGGACTTTTCTACCGGTATTATACAGATCATTTTTGGATTGATTCTCATTTCTTTTTACCACCCTTTCTTTGTGTTTTTTGGTATTAGCGTGCTGGTTTTGCTATTTGCGCTACTCCGCTGGACGGGCCCAAAAGGATTAGAAACCAGCCTGATCGAGAGTAAGTATAAATATAAGGTAGCGCATTGGCTACAGGAGGTGGCGCGAACGATGGTCACTTTTAAGCTGGCGAGCGGTGCGCGCTTATCACTCAGTAAAACCAATAGTTTGGTAGATAGCTATCTGACCGCACGGGGAAATCACTTCCGGGTACTTGTCAATCAATATGGCTACATCGTGATTTTCAAAACCTTGGTAACTGCGGTTCTATTAGCACTTGGCGGTATACTCGTTATTGATAATCAAATTACTATTGGGCAATTTGTAGCAGCAGAAATTGTGGTGTTATTAATTCTGGGCTCTGTCGAGAAGGTAATTCTAACCTTGGCAGATGTTTATGATTTACTCACCGGGTTGGAAAAGATGGGCTATTTCACGGATATTCCACTGGAACCCGATGAAGGGATGGATTTTGAACGCGTGGATACCGGAAAAGGGATGGAGCTTGAGGTTCAAGACCTTAGTTTTCAATTCAGCGATAGTGATCAGCCTACATTACGAGATATTAATTTTAAGGTTAAATCTGGTGAAAAGATATGTATTGCCGGCTATAACGGTTCTGGAAAGTCAACGCTAGTTCAGGTGATTTCCGGTTTGATGCTTAACTATAAGGGTACTATTAGTTATAATAATGCACCGATGTTTAACTTCAATTTGCGCAGCCTGCGTAGCTACATAGGAGACCACGGTAGCCAAGAGGATGTTTTTCAGGGGACGCTTTGGGAAAATATATGTTTGGGTCATGAAGATATTGATTTTCAACAGATTGTATGGGCGACCCGTCAGGTAGGGCTCGAGAATTTTGTCAAGAGTTTGCCCAAAGGTTACGATACACTACTGCTACCTGGTGGCCGCAACCTGCCGCAAAGTGTACAGACGAAAATATTACTGGCTCGTAGCATTGTCTCACAGCCGCGCTTGCTGGCCTTAGAAGAATTCCTCAATCGCCTCCAGCCAGAGGAACGTGAGCGTATGTCGGATATGCTGACCGATCGCAGCCAGCCCTGGACCCTGGTGGCTGTTTCTAATGACCCATTACTGGCAGCTCGCTGTGAACGGATAATCCTCATGGAAAATGGGAAAATTATCGCAGAAGGTAATTACGAAGAATTACGAGATAGCCCTCATTTTGAGCGTATCTTCCAAATGAGTACTCCAAATGGCCAGGCTATTCAACCTAAATGGCAGGAAAAAAAATAAGCAATGTTAAATATATCTCCCCAAAACTCTGTTACCAAACGTCTACCGGAAGGTCAGTGGACTTGTCTGGAGCGTAACCCATTGCCAGCGGGCAATAGGATGATGAGGAATTGGTTATTAGCGCTTTTGGTCATTTTTGTTATCCTCTTGTTTCTGCCCTGGCAGCAGAACATTCAGTCGAAAGGAGTAATGACCACCCTTGACCCTGCTGATCGCCCACAAACGATCCAGGCGACTATCCCCGGACGGATTGACCAGTGGTTTGTTCGAGAGGGGCAATTGGTGAAGAAAGGAGACACGATCGTTCACCTTACTGAAGTTAAAGTTGATTATTTTGACCCTGAGTTGGTGGGCCGTACCGAAAACCAGGTTCGTGCCAAGGAAGGAGCGATTATTACTTATGAACAAAAAGCAGGTGCTCTGGCGGAACAGATCGCTGCTATGCGTGCGGAATTGATTCTTAAGAAAGAACAACTGGAAGCAAAGGTTAAGCAAGTAGAACTGAAACTGTTGAGCCAAGAAGCCGATATGGAGCAGGCGCGTTTAGCTTTGTCTATTGCCCAACGGCAATTGGCTCGAACAGATACCCTGTTTCAGCAAGGGATCAAATCAAGGACAGACCTGGAAGACAAGCAGCAAAAGATGCAAGAAAGCCAGGCCAAAGCTATCGCAGCAGAGAATAAAGTCGCTGAAAACCGGCAGGAATTAGAGGTCACTCGTTTGGCTTTGCGCAATATTATCAATGAGTATAACAACAAAGTTGCTAAAGCACAATCGGATCGATTCAGCACTTTGTCTGATCGTTTCGGTGCCGAAGGGGAGCTGAATAAGATGCAGATCCAGGCTAAGAATTACGAGGAGCGTTCTCAATTTTACTACATTATTGCACCACAGGATTGTTATATCTCCCAGGTCATGAAGCCGGGTATCGGAGAAACCGTAAAGGAAGGAGACCCTATTGTTACGATCATGCCCGCGAATTTTGAATTGGCTGTAGAGATGCACGTACGACCTATGGACCTTCCGCTGGTGCGACAAAATGCAGAAGTTCGCTTCATCTTTGATGGTTGGCCGGCTATTGTCTTTTCAGGCTGGCCCGATCTGTCAGCAGGAACCTATTCAGGTCGCATTGTTGCTATAGATAATAATATTGATAAAAATGGCCAATACCGTTTGCTGGTTGCTCCTAATCCTGATGATCGCCCCTGGCCAGAAGCGCTGCGCCCTGGTTCTGGTGTACAGGGGATTGCCTTGTTAGGGCATGTTCAAGTTTGGTACGAGATGTGGCGAAAGTTGAATGGGTTTCCGCCTGATTATTATGGTTTGGAGAAAAAAGAAAAAGAAGAGAAAGGTACTAAGGCACCGATCAAATCTTTAAAGTAATTAGGGTTAATTAATTGATAATGATGAATTTGCGTTGGTGGGTTTTAGTTTGTTCGTTGGTTGTAGGGGGAGTGTCTCTGACGGCACAGCAAGAAATCCTGGCGGCTGATTTGTTTTGGCAACAAGTAAAAACCAATCATCCCGTTGCCAGACAGGCGGCACTTTTACAGGAGCAAGCTGCACAGGAACTATTGTATGCCCGCGGTAGTTTTGACCCCAAGCTTTATGCTTCTCAGGAAGAAAAGGTATTCGGAGGGAAAGATTATTACCGGTATGGGCAGGGAGGAGTTAAAATTCCCACCGCATGGGGGATTGCCCTCAAGGCAGAATACGACTGGACAGACCCTAATGGAGCATACCTGAACCCAGATAGAACAATTCCCCAAGGAGGACAGGCCATCGTTGGTGTTGAAGTTCCACTCTTACAAGGTTTGTTTTTCGATGCATCTCGTTCTTCTTTGCGGCAAGCCCAAATAGGTACAGACCGCTATAAGGCCATTGCAGATGAACTCCGAAATGAGCTCTTTCTGGCCGCTAATAAATCCTACTGGGATTGGTCTTATGCCTATTACTCGCGGGAGTTGGCGATCTCGGCAAGAGATTACAGTTTTGAACGACTAGGGGGTATTCGAGAAAGCTTTAGGGCTGGCGATTACCCGGCTATTGATACGCTCGAAGCTTATTTGCAGTGGCAAAGTTGGGAATTGGAGGTGCAAGAAACAGAAATGCAGCTTAACCATGCTGTTGCTAAAATGCGTGCCTTGCTGTGGAGTGATGCTGGCCAGCCGGAAATGTGGAAGAAAGATTGGGTGCCCCAATCTCCTGTAATTGCCCCTACTGCGCCCGTGATTGCAGATTTACAGCAAGCAATAACCGAGCATCCCAGTTTGGTAGCCTACCGGTATCAAAAAGAGCAATTGGCCATCGAACGACGCTGGAAAAAGGAACAGTTTAAACCAGAATTAACCTTCAATTATAACTTTCTCGCCAATCAATTTGATTTCAACCCTGAGAACACAGATGGTATCAGCAACCTTGTCTCAGATAATTATAAGTGGGGTTTTACTTTTAGTCAGCCATTACTTTTGCGAAAAGAAAGAGCTGGTGTTGCGTTGACGGATGTTAAACTAGCACAAACGGATTGGAAATTACAGCAAAAACAGCAAGACCTTAGTGCTAAACTTACAGCATATTGGCAGGAGTGGGAAATCCGCCAACAACAATTACAACTTTCTCAAGCGGTAGTGCAAAACTATCAAAGCTTGCTGGATGCCGAAAGTGTAAAGTTTGAACTTGGAGAAAGCTCAGTGTTCTTGCTCAATTCCCGTCAGCAAAAGCTTCTGGGAGCCCAGCTCAAACTCCTCAAAACGCAAGCAGAGTTACAGAAGACGGTAGTGGCGTTGTGGTATACAGCAGGACGGAGCTAGGAAATGAATCTACCTCACTACTATTTGCCGAACTGCTCTGTCTTCACCATTGACGTATTCCAACCAGTAGACCCCTGAACTCAGCGTGGACAAATCCAGATTGTCAGTGCGGCCTACTACCGGCCAGGATTGCAGCAGTTTACCCGAAGCATCCAACAGTTGGATGTTCCCTTCGGTACGATTGCTGGAGTTAAGTTGAATGCGGACTCTTCCGTTGTTCGGATTTGGGAATACCTCAAAACTGAGATTGGGGTTGACGATAGTTGTATTTACCGGGTTACATACCGGTGCATTTCCTTCAATTGCTGCAAATGACCCTGCGTCTGCTGACCAGTCTTGCCATTCACCCCCATCTCCATCTATCCAGGTATTGAGGTCGAAAGTGTACAAGCCAGTGGGGGTGCCTTTGACAGCGTAGACCTTGAGGGCTTGCCCGTCTTGGCTCCAGCTTAGGGGCTGGTTACTAGCACAATTTTCCGGCAAGTTATTCATTACCTCGCAGTTAGGGGTGATGAAGTAAGCGTTGTCGTCAAAGTCGGGATAGGTGCCATAGACGCTGGCGATTCCACTCTCATCTATACATACGGCTGTGTATTCATCACAAGCTATTCCGTAATAAGGAGTATTGTAATCAACGATGGCGCGTGCCAAAAAGACCGTATGCCGCCCCCTCCGGTCGGGGTTATCGTAATGAGTATCTGTAATGACCTGTGTGAGGTATGGGACGCGAATAAAAGAAGCATTGCTGATAGCCACTTTATTATCGTAAGGATTGGCGAGCGCTGTTGTGCTGGTGACGGTGCCGTTTTGAGCCGTAAAATAGACGCCTCCAAGGATAGCCATTCCTGCACTTGTGCCTCCGATGACGATGTTTCGTTCTGTGATTGCGGTGTTGATGAGATTGGCAACGGCGGTATTCCTCCAAAAAGAAACGTAGTTGTATTGGTTGCCGCCAGCAATCCAGATGGCTTCGGCTTTGGCAATACGATCCAGTACATAAGGATCAGTGGCCGCTTGCGCATTGTTGAAGACAATGCTCTCCACAGAATTGACGGTCACTCCTAAATCACTAAACATATAATCGTTATAACCGTCAGAGCCCGAAGCACGAATGACCAGAATGTCACCACCGTCGGCTCGTTCAAGAAACCAACGCATAGCGTTATCGTTTTCGGTAGCGCCTCCCATCAGGCAAACCCCTCCTATGGGGGTCGTTGTAGCATCCATGAGGCTACCTGTGAAAAAGGAGGTGTAATCTTCTTGGGCACTAAGCGTACAAAACGCTAAGGCCATCAAGCCAAAGGCCAGAAGCTTTTTCATGAGTAAGTAGAAGTTGAATTGTTGTGTCGCGAAATCAAATTTCCCGGTTAAGGAAAATTTTAAAGAACAGCACGAAAACAAAAACACGCTTTGTTTTCTGCGCAATTCATAGGACAAGGTCGGGCTTTTGTTTGGTATAAAAAAGTTAAACTTTATGCCAAATGCACGAGTAATCACTGATAGCCTACCATTTCTATTAAATAGGCCCCGTTGTAACCCAGATTTCGGAGTTTGTTTTGAAGCTTTAGTGCGTCTGATCGACTGGTAAAACTTTCTCTTGATTCTATGACCCACACCTCTTCACAAGGGCGATGACGAGCAACAAGGTCTTCATGAAAAGGGTATTCCCTGGGATCTGTATTGCGTAGAATAGCGACTTGTACCTTGTATTCAATAGTAGGTGTAGTGCTGAATTTAGGTAAAGACGGGCGGCTGTTTCTAGAAGCGCCTTTGCTGTAAGTGACGGGCAACTCGTCACAGTAGGAAGGTTTTTCGTTTTGGGCGGAAAGCTCAAACGACCAGCCACAAAAAGCGACTAATAATAAGCTGTAAATCAGATGTTTCATAGAAAATAAAGCTTGAAGTTGGTGTTGGAAAAATACGGGAAACAAACTGTAGGCTTTATTGGACGGTGCTTGACTGGGTGGTCACGTTTTCATTTCAACCATTAAAGTTAAATAATAATTGATTCTTGTAGAGACTTAGGGCTGTTCTCTTCGAAAGAATGTTCCCAATTATACTGGTTTGGGCTTTTGCTTAAACACTTAGTTGTCGGGATAGATAGGAATACTTACCTTGTATGCCTCTCATCATTTAAATATTTATGTTTAAGCGCTTCCCATTTTACCAACAGCTTGATAGTATGGACTGTGGCCCAGCTTGCTTACGGATGGTAGCAGCTCATCACGGTAGGGAATATCCTCTGTCTTTTTTGCGCGATCAATCCTACATTGAAAAGGATGGTGTGAGTTTGCTAGGAATTGTAAAGGCAGCAGAAACCATTGGGTTCGATGCTCATGCCTTTCGGATTCCCTGGGCAGCAGGGGAGGAGCAAGCAGGGTTGGAGGACCTGGAATTACCGCTGATTGTACACTGGGAGCAAAATCACTTTGTCGTTGTTTTTAGAATGACCAATAGCTTTGTATGGGTAGCTGACCCTAGAGAAGCGGGAGTGAAAAAACTAACACGTAAGGAATTTATTCGCGGCTGGTGCTCTGTAGGTGAGGAGGAAGGTATTGTGCTGATGTTGAGCCCTACACCAGCTTTTTATGAGCAAGAAGGGGAGGAGGAAACGACCGGTCAGCTAGGTTTCAGGTACTTGTTTCAATTCGTGAAACCCTATCGCCGCTTGGTGGGCCAGTTACTGATAGGTTTATTAGGCTTGAGTGTGCTGCAACTGCTTTTTCCTTTCCTCACCCAGGCAGTTGTTGATATTGGTATTAACAACCAGGATATTGATTTTATCTATTTGATGTTGGTGGGGATGATACTGCTGTTTGTGGGAGAAGTGACGATTACGCTTTTACAAGGATGGATTTTGTTGCACGTAGGCACACGTATCAATGTAAGTTTAGTTGCTCAATTTCTGAGAAGGGTGATGCGGCTGCCGCTAAGGTATTTTGATCAAAAATCGACAGGAGATTTTCTACAACGCATTTACGATCAACGGCGCATAGAGTCATTTCTTACCAATACCTCGCTGTCGGCCTTGTTCTCGTTTACAAGCCTGTTTATCCTTGGGGGCGTTTTGTGGTGGTACCATACGGGGATCTTTGTGGTGTTTTTTGTTGCTGCGGTCCTCTACCTCGTTTGGATTTTGGTATTCCTGAAAAAAAGAGCTCTGATTGATCATCAGCGCTTTCGCGAAATGACCGCCAATCAGAACACTTTGATAGAACTCATTCAGGGAATGCCGGAAATAAAACTACAGCAGAGTGAATACAAACGCAGGATGGGGTGGGTGAAAATTCAGAACCAACTCTTTCGTACCAATACCCGTTTTTTGAGCCTTACCCAATATCAAGATACTGGTGCCCAGTTTATCAGTCAGTTGAAAGATATCATTATCGTTGTTATTTCGGCCAAGGCTGTTATTGCGGGGCATTTAACTTTGGGGGCAATGTTGGCTATCCAATACATTGTTGGGCAACTAAATGTGCCTTTACAGCGATTGGTAGGTTTTCTGCGGACAGCTCAGGATGCGCAATTGAGCCTGGAGCGACTAGGAGAGTTACAGCAGATGGAAGTGGAAGAAAAGGAAGGTGAGCAGCGAATGGAAGTACTGCCGGAGTCGGCTGACCTAGTGTTGGAAAATGTGAATTTTGCTTACAGCCCGCTTTCTGGTGATGTCCTGAAGAATATTGATTTAAAGATTCCACATGGGAAAGTGACGGCCATTGTAGGGGCCAGCGGAAGTGGGAAGACGACTTTGATAAAACTGCTGCTCGGCTTTTATTTGCCCAACCAAGGGCGCATTCAACTTGGAGGATACGATTTGCAAGGATACGCCATAAGTACTTGGCGCCGCGCTTGTGGAGCCGTCTTGCAGGATGGATTTCTCTTCTCAGATACCATCGCCAATAATATTGCAGAAAGCAGTAGCGTGGTCGAAATAGAGCGGCTCAGAAAAGCCATTATGTTGGCGAATTTAGAAGCATTCATCCAGGGATTACCCCAACAATTGCAGACAAAAATAGGGCCGCAGGGCAATGGTGTTAGTCAGGGGCAACGCCAGCGGCTACTCATTGCCAGAGCCATCTACAAAGATCCTTCCTTTCTGTTTTTTGATGAGGCGACCAACGCACTGGATGCTGAAAACGAAAAAGTCATCGTCGACAACTTGGCTCATTTTTTTGAAGGCCGCACCGTGGTAGTAGTCGCTCATCGCTTGAGTACGGTACGCAATGCCGATAAAATAGTCGTCCTCGAAGCTGGGCAAATCGTAGAAGAAGGGACTCACGAGGAGCTGGTCGCAAAGAAAGGCCGCTACCTGGAATTGATTAGTAACCAGTTAGAGTTGGGGGGGTAGGGGCGTTTTTGTTAAATGGAGTTGGGCGCAACATAACAATAACCCAACTAAACTTGTAGCACAGCCACTTATAAAAAGTGTTGTGCATCATATCAAAAAAAATAAAATGAATATTGAAATACGACCATTAACCAAAGATTTGAAGGATGATTATTTGTTTCTGTTTGATAATATGATTCATAAAGAAAATCCCGAATGGTCTAAATGTTACTGTAACGATTATCATTTCCTAGGTGATGTGGAAACATGTACGCGTGATATGAGCCGAGTTATGATTATTGATCGCATCGATGAGAACGAACTGCAAGGTTATTTGGTCTTTTATAATGGCAAGGCAATCGGCTGGTGTAACGTGAACAACAGATCCAAATATCAACGATTATTAAGAGATTACGATTTGATTGATAATCCAGATGATAAAGTATGTTCAGTTGTATGTTTTTTGATACACCCAGATTATCGCAGAAAGGGGATATCTCAAAAAGTCATTGAAAAAATAGTAGAAGATTATTTAAATAGAGACTACGACTATATTGAATCTTATCCAAAGAAAGGAGAAGCGAATTCAAGTAGTTTCAAAGGCCCAATGGAATTGTACAAAAGGAACGGTTTCAATATTTATAAGGAGTATGAAACATATTATGTGCTGAGAAAAAAACTAAAATAAATAGGGTGACAACAACTGTCCACTCTATTCTGACGAACTCAACCATCAAACCATCCCCTAAACCTCCGTCTTCAACCAACCTCCCCGCCGAAATAGGATAAAAGCCAATGCCGTGAGCACCATCTCTGCAATGATGATCGCCCAAGTGACGCCGGCCACGCCATGCCCCAGGTAAAGCCCGAGGTAATACCCCAGCGGAATCTCAACGATCCAAAAAGAAATGATATTGATAATCATTGGTGTGCGCGTATCTCCGGCACCGTTAAATGCCTGGCTGAAGATCATACCGAAACCATAGAGGGTGTAGCCCAATGCGAATATCTTCAAGGCAGTAGTACCTGCCTCAAGAACAGCGGGCGTATCATCGAAGAAAAGGATCAGATGAGGGGCGAATAACAGGTAGACGATAGAAATAAGACCTAAAAAAACACCGGCCATCATGGCGGCAAGTTTCACGGAGCGTATCGCTCGATCGGGTTCTTTGGCACCCAGGTTTTGACCTACGAGTGTAGCTGTGGCATTGGATAATCCCCAGGCGGGCAGTAGGGTGAAAATGATCAATCGGATAGCAATGGTATAGCCCGCCACGGCTTCACTGCCAAATTTGGAGACAATTCTCATCAGAAATACCCAACTGGCAGAGGCAATGATATACTGCATGGCGCCCGAAGAAGCAATCCGCCCCAGTCGTTTGAGTATCCCCCAATCGAGTTGCCAACCGCCCGTACGAAGTTGAATGGTACCACGGCCACCAAAAAGAATGTAAAGCTGGAAAGCTACCCCAATACCCCGACCAATAGTGGTGGCTACCGCTGCACCCGTAACGCCCATTGCTGGAATAGGCCCGAAGCCGTGAATGAAAATAGGGTCAAGAATAATATTAATACCGTTGGCCAACCACAAGGCTCGCATGGCGTAAGCGGCATCTCCTGCTCCGCGAAAAATACCATTGAGCAAGAAGAGTAGCATGATGACCGCATTGCTACCAAAAAGCAATTTCGTGTAGTTCTTGCCTGAAGCGATCAAGGCTTCACTCCCTCCCATCATCCTTAGTATATCCTCTGCATAAATAACACCGGGAATTCCTAGAATAAAACTCACCCCAATGGCCATATAGATGGCTTGTTTAGCTACACGCGACGCATTGGCCTGGTCTTTTTGCCCGATATAGCGGGCGATCATAGCTACCGGTGCCGTACTGATGCCGATGGCAATAGCGTAGACCAAGGTGATGACCGCCTCGGTGAGTCCAACAGTAGCCACGGCATCGGGACTGACTTTAGCAACAAAATAAGCATCGACCAAGGCAAACAAAGATTCCATGGCCATCTCCAGCACCATAGGGATACTGAGCATCACAATCGCCTTCTTGATAGAACCGGAGGTATAGTCGTACTCATCGCCGCGAATAGCCGCTCGGAAGAGTTGAAGGAGTTTTTGCATGAGGGAATTTTGGTTAGGCCGAATTAGGCTTTCTCTTTGACCGCCGTGGTGCAAAGGCACAGATTATTGCTCAAAGGTCTATTTTTGTGGGAATAGTTCCAGACATTAAATAATATTTATCTCCTTTCCAGAGTTTTTATTTAATCGACTACCTTTTGCATTCTACTGCAATGAGTAAACCCACTGAAGCATTCTCCCCCCGCTTCTGTAAGTGTAACCCAGATAAAGCCTTTTTGATTTTTTGATTTAAAATTATTATTCATCCGTAACGAATTTAGTGCGGAGGGTAATAATAGACCAGTAGCTGTAAAAAAAATACCAAGCTTAAAGTGAGTTGGGCTCTGCTCAAAGCACTTGGGTATTGGTATACTTATCATACCCTAAAACTATTATGCTATGTCTACGCCTATTTACCTTCTGGGGAAAACACCCTTGGTCATCCTTGGCCTTGAAAGCGTTTTGAGCGATACTTCTTACAATTTTAAAAAAAGCTTTTTGTTGGGGAAGGACGAATTCTGTCCAAACTGCTCATCAGCCTTCTTACTTTTCGTTCAATTGAATGAAGAAAAAAGCAAACGCTTCACTTGCCTGAAAAGGATAATTAAAAATTACCCACTGGCGCGACTTATTGTGCTACACGACACCACGGATGTGAAACACATAAAAGCCTGTTTTCGGCTTGGCGTAAGCGCCTATTTATTGTCGAGCATTTGTGCTGCCGATGTTCGCAAGGCCATTCAGGCCGTTTCTGATGGGCAGACTTACCTAGATCCCATCTTGAGCCAATATTGGGCGAGCCAAACCATGGGCTTAGGCAATGATAATTTATCCCTTACCCGTCGGGAAAAAGAAGTTCTCAACTTAATTGTAGAAGAATACACGACCAAAGAGATTGCCAAGCAGCTTTATATCAGCCCTTGTACAGCAGAAACGCATCGGATGAATATTATTCATAAAATGGGCGTCAGGAATACGGCCGGAGTTGTTCGTGAAGCGGTCCGAATGGGGTGGTGATGTTTCTCATGGAAAACCACTAGATTTTATATTCCGGGTTTTCCTTGATGCTTATTGGATTAGGTATCAGCAACTTGTAGGGGTCTAAGTAATACTACCAAGTAGCTGTTTTAACCTAATTACCTATTACCTCATGCCAACAGTACGCGATACCATCGCCGATACTTTATCCATTCTCAGGCTGACCCTTGAAAATGGGCTGGATGATATCGAAACGAATACAGACGATGCTGTTGAACTGAATAATATCGCCTTCTGGGATATGGCTAGTACTGACCCACGAGCCGTAAGCAATAGCATCATTGTAACGCTGGTCAAAACAGAAGAGGAGTTTGCTATGAAAAACCGGCCGGCACACCGCCGTAATCCGGTTACAGGTAGTTTGGAGTATGTTAATCCACCTGTCTTCTTAAATCTCCATGTACTCTTCACGGTAAACACGCCTAACTATGATACCGCGCTTACCTATCTCTCAAGAATCATCGGTTTTTTTCAACATCAGCGTGTTTTCACGGAAAGTAATTCCTCTATTCCTAATGATGTCAATATTGACACCTTCCACTTCAATGTGAGTATGTTGTCTCCCTCGTTGGAGCAGCTCAATCATTTATGGGGGATACTAGGAGGGAGGATGCTACCCAGCGTGTTGTACCGGTTCCAGATTCAGCGCATCGAATACATTGATCAGCCTGAACCTGCACCACAGATTGAAACCATTATTGTTAACGAACAACTCTATTAACAATGGGCTTCATCATCAAATATCAGCGGGTCATTAAGCTACACTTTTGGCAGTACCATTGGTTACTCAAAGGAGCAGATGTACTGGTTTTACCCCCCACTGGGAGCACACAAGCTGTTCAAGAGAGAATTATCGCTTACGATTTGAGAAATGTACTGAAGGTAAGTTTGACAGCAGCATCACAAAAGGAATTAGAAAAAAGAGGTCTGGTTTTCAAAGCAAATACGACCGGAGCAATTATAGTAAGCAAAGATGGTTACACGGAAGTCGATGATTCCTTCAGGCTCAGTTTTGCAGTAAGCTTGATTGATCCCGAGTGGCCTTCTTATACCTTGACTGGCGTGACTGATATTCAACACCAGGTCTTTCACTTGACCAATTTTGGTCGCGTACCTGCTGACCGTACGTTGTTAACGGATGGCGAAAATGAGACGCTACGCACCAGCCACTTTGTTCCCAAGCAGGGGAGGGTGGTTCGTTTGCCGCAATTAGTAGCAGGCACAGCTACGACCATCGATGTTTTTGATGCCTTAAGCACGGTCGTCACTCCTGCGCTGAGTTTTACGTTTCCAGCGATCGCCGGACAAGAAGAATACGAATTGGATTGCCGTTCCCTGCGAGAAGGGCTTTACCGTTTTTCCGGAGGAAATATCAATCCTGTTACACAATACATTGGACTAGAAAATCAGCCTGCACTGATAGGGGTGATAGATCTATTTACCAAAGATTGGGACGGAGCTGGTAACCCTGCTCAAGAAGGCTCGGAGTACGATATTCGGCTTGCTGCGCCTTAGTATTGCGCAGAAAATATTTAGGTTTACCAAATAGTTAACACGCTGAAAATGAATCGTTTTGTCGACTATTTTGGAAACAAAATCGCATTTTGTTTTCGTGCTGTTCCTTTGTATTGCATAGAAAAAAAATTAAAGAAAATGATTTTGCCAAAACTCATAAACATCTGATATATGCCCACTAATTATGCTATTCCAGGCGTGTACGTAGAGGAGATCACCAAATTCCCTCCTGCCGTCGCACAGGTAGAAACAGCAATTCCGGCTTTCGTTGGCTATACGGAACGCAGGCTAGATGCCAACGGTGGCACCCTGCCCCAGGATACGCCGGTGAGAATTTCCTCCATGACCGAGTTTGAAACACTTTTCGGCAATGCTCCTCGCCTAACGGTGACGGAGGTGCGCCTGGATGCGGATAACAACATTCTGGGGGCTACGATCAGTACCTCATTTTACCTGCACCATGCCGTGCAGATGTTTTATGCCAATGGCGGCGGCGACTGCTATATTGTATCCGTTGCGGCGGCTCCCGGCTTTAGCGGCGGCTATGTTTCCGGAGAAATATTGAGTGGGGTCAATGCCCTCGAACTGGTAGACGAACCCACGCTCATCTGTTTTCCCGATGCTGCTGGCAATGATGATGGGGGGATCTCCACGTCCCTGCAAGTCAGGGCACTCCAGCTTTGTGCGGAATTGGGAGATCGCTTTACTATTTGTGATACGCTATTGGGAGACCCGCTAGGAGCTACCTTCCGCAATGAAATTGGTATTAATAACCTAAAATACGGCGCCGCATATACGCCCTGGCTACAAGCCACTTTTGCCAAGAACCTAACTTTTGAGGAATTGAGCACGGGCATCTTTACTCGTAACGGTGTTGGCGGCTTAGCCTTAGAAGCACTCACCACGGATACTGCTACGCAAACGCTGATCACGACTTACCGTGCCAATTTGGGCGTAGAAACGGAAGCCGAACTGGCAGACCGAGAATTAGCTTTACGCAACAACTTTGGCCTGTACAAAGCGATTATTGCCGCTCTCAATGGTTTACCCCTCTCGATGCCGCCTAGCGGCGCGATTGCTGGCGTCTACGCGACAGTGGATCGTACCCGAGGTGTATGGAAAGCCCCTGCCAATGTGAGTCTTAATTTGGTAGCAGAACCAACTTCTGGCTTTACGCAAGGGCAGTTGGCCAATTTGAATATAGACCCCGTTGCCGGGAAATCCATCAATGCCATCCGGACATTCACAGGTAAGGGCGTACTCGTTTGGGGTGCTCGTACCCTGGCTGGTAACGATAATGAATGGCGCTACATTAATGTTCGTCGCTTCTATAACATGGTTGAGGAATCAGTGAAGAAAGCTGCCGGGCAGTTTGTCTTTGAACCCAATGATGCCAATACCTGGGTGCGAGTGCAGGGAATGATCGAAAACTTTCTGACCCTTCAGTGGCGAGCGGGCGCACTGCAGGGAGCTAAACAAGAGCATGCCTTTCAAGTAGCTGTAGGATTGGGTAAAACCATGACTGCTGATGATATTTTGAATGGCCGGATGATCGTACAGATTGCTATGGCACCTGTGCGCCCCGCCGAATTTATCATCCTGCGCTTCGAGCAAAAAATGCCGGAATCTTAATCTGATTTGCGCCATTTGACGAAAGGCTAACTTAATTATTGACCACTTTCATCAATCCTTCATTGGATAGATCCTAATAAATCCTATTATGCCTAATAACTATGCGATACCCGGTGTGTACGTGGAAGAAATACCCAAGTTTCCACCTTCTGTTGCCCAGGTAGAAACTGCGATACCGGCCTTTATGGGTTATACCCAAAAAGCCTTGGATACATCCGGCAACCCCATGGCGGTAAACACGCCTGTGCGTATTACTTCTTTTACGGAGTTTGAGACGCGCTTTGGCGTAGCACCACCATTAGGCGTGTCGCAAATTCGGCTGGATGCTGCCGACAATTTTACGGGAGCTGACATTACCACGGCGTATTATATGCACCATGCTGTTCAGATGTTTTATGCCAATGGCGGTGGTGATTGCTATATCGTGTCCGTTGGTCCTTACGCGACAACTGCACCCTTTGCCGATGAGGCTCACTTTACAGGTGCCGGAACAGCACTGGAAGCCATCAGTCGTGTCGATGAGCCTACCATTTTACTTTTTCCGGATGCGGTTTTGCTTTCCGATGTTGAATTGGGAAATGTTCAAAAAGCTGCTTTGCTGCAATGTGCCAACTTACAGGATCGCGTGACGGTTTGTGATTTGAAAAATGACAGTCCTGCCGATCTTCAGGATATTGTAGATTTTCGCCAGCAAATTGGTATCAATAACCTAAAGTATGGCGCTGCCTATACTCCTTGGATAGAAGGACTGTTGCCTAAGAATATCGGTTATGCCCAGCTCAATGGCGATATTTTTGTAAGAGCTGGCGCACTACCAGCAGTCAATTTGGCGACGATCAATACAGACGCAGATATCGCCAATGTCCTCGATAATTATGACTTGGTTTTAGCTATCAATGGCATTGGGACAATTAATACACTGCGCTCGGATATTAATGATCAATATGCCAGTCTGCTCTTAATAACTGACTACGACACTGCCGGTATGACGACAGCGCTGGATACAGCGATCACGGCAATGGATACCGATATTAATGGCGATTTGGTGCCGGCACCATTTCCGGTTTTACCAGCCAATTATACTACTTCGCTTACCAATCTGCAAGCTGCTGTAACAGCCTATGAAGCACTGACTAATGCTAGCACAGCGGTGGATATAGCGACTGCCCGAGAGGATTTAGCAACAGCTATGAGTAATTACCTCGGTTTTGTGGGAGCAACAGCTACGGCTGATGCCGAAGAGAACCTGCGTGCTGTTTACCCTATCTACCGGGCGATTATTGCTGGTATTAACGCGGTTCCACTAGCGGTTCCTCCAAGTGGGGCTATCGTAGGAGTATATGCTGCTGTTGACCGTACACGTGGTGTATGGAAAGCCCCTGCCAATGTGAGTCTTAATCAGGTGGTCGGCCCTACTAAGGCTTATGTACAATCTGCCTTAGCCAACCTTAATGTTGATCCTTCGACCGGAAAATCTATCAATGCCATCCGCAGTTTTACGGGCAAGGGAACCCTGGTTTGGGGTGCACGCACCTTGGCTGGCAACGACAATGAATGGCGCTACGTAAGTGTCCGCCGTTTTGTGAACATGGTTGAAGAATCCACAAAAAAAGCCGCTGAGCAGTTTGTTTTCGAACCCAACGATGCCAATACCTGGGTACGGGTACAGGCCATGATCGAAAATTTCCTCACCCTACAGTGGCGAGCAGGAGCCTTGCAAGGTGCCAAACAAGAACATGCTTTTCGGGTGGCGGTAGGCCTTGGTAAAACCATGACTGCTGATGATGTTCTGAATGGCCGGATGATTGTTCAGATCGCTCTGGCGATCGTACGCCCGGCTGAGTTCATTGTGCTTCGTTTTGAGCAAATGATGCCTCAGTCTTAATCAATAAAAATTTAAGCTCGTACCCTTTTGGTACACAATATCTAAACCAATATGGCTAATTACCCACTTCCCAAATTTAGTTTCCTCATCGAATGGGGTGAGGCTCGTCTGGGATTTACTGAAGTTACGGGTCTGGAGCGTTCCGTAGAAGTAATTGAATACCGTGAAGGTTCCAGCAAAAGTTATTCAAAGCTGAAGATGCCTGGCATGGAAGCGCTGGCAAATGTAACCCTCAAACGGGGCACCTTCGAGGGGGACATCAGCTTCTATACCTGGTTCAATACGGTACAGATGAATACCGTAGAGCGCCGCGATGTCATCGTAAAGTTGCTCAATGAAGAAAACGAGCCAACCATGGTCTGGCGTTTGGCCAACTGTTTTGCCGTCAAATACCAGGCTTCAGAGTTGAAAGCCGATGGCAATGAAGTCGCCATTGAGACCCTGGAAATTGCCCACGAGGGCTTAAGTATGGTCAGCTAATCCCCCCTTAAACTATGGCATTTTACCCACCGGTAGGTTTTCACTTTGCGGTTCGCTTTGGAATCAGCGACCAGGACAATGATACTCGCTTTCAGAGTGTCACTGGCCTGAGTGTTGAATACGAAACGGAAACGATTAACGAAGGTGGTGAAAACCGCTTTGTTCACGAAATTCCTGTGCGTACCAGTTATAGTAATCTGGTGCTCAAACGGGGAATGATGGTAGATTCTACGGTCGTAAAGTGGTGCATTGATGCTTTTGAAAATCGAAGCTTTGAACCCACAGACATACAGGTAATTCTCCTGAATGAAAACCATGAGCCGCTACGCACTTGGAGCGTCGTAAGGGCCTGGCCCAAACGGTGGTCGGTCAGCGACTTTAATGCCGAGGATAACAGCATCGTCATTGAAACGCTTGAACTCAGTTACCGCTACTATAAACTCCTGTAATTATGCCCGTTGAAATCAGAGAACTCCACATTAAAATTAATGTGAACGAACAATCGCAAAATAATAATAACACTACCCCTGGTACGGAAAACACCAGGCAGGAAACCCGTAAAAAGGAAGATGCACTGGTGGCGGAATGTGTAGCACAAACGCTGAACATTATCGCCGACGAGAAGGAAAGGTAAGTACCGTGTAAAAAAGCAAAATACTAAGCGATGGACATCCTCGGGAAGTTGGAAAAAATGAGAATCCTGGCATTTAAGGACAATGCCTTTAGCAAGCCGGCATCACCAGCTTCTTGGCCGGTGTTGGTCAATCCGGAGTCCTATGCGATGGACTACAAGATTGAATACAATACGGATGCTGCGCCTGGTAATGATGGAACATCTGCCAAGTATACGCGCCATGATCCGGAAGAATTTTCCTGCGATTTGTGGTTTGATAATACAGGTATTTTAGACGATACCCCACGCCCGGATATCTATTCTGAAATGGATAAGTTTCGGAAGTTCCTGCTGGATATTGAAGATGAAACCCACGAGCCCCGCCATTTTATGATCATCTGGGGAAAGATGATTTTTAAAGGGCGGATTACCGGATTGCAGATTCAGTACAAGCTATTCAAGTCGGATGGTACGCCCATTCGTGCTATGGCAACGGTGAGCTTCAAGGGCAGTTTTGATGACCTGCTGAGGTTGGCAAAAGCCAATTTACTTTCTCCGGATCTTACCCATAAGCGGGTGGTCAGAGCAGGGGATACTTTGCCCAATATGTGTGAAGAAATTTACGGAAGTACCGCCTACGTAACTCAAATAGCAAGAGTCAACAACCTGGCAAAATTCCGCCAAATACCTGCTGGAACCGAATTGTATTTTCCGCCATTTGCTAAAGTTTGATCAAGATTAAAACAAAAGAATGTTAAGCGATAGAATTATACCAACTCCGGTGGCGCCTTCGGTGGCAACGTTTACCGTCCTTTCGGCAGGAAACGAAGTGCCGAGGGAGTTTCAGGTCTTGTCGATAGTGGTCAACAAGGCCGTTAATCGTATCGCAACGGCAACGCTGATTTTAAGAGATGGTGATCCGGCAGCTCAAACTTTTACCGCTAGTGAAGAGGATTACTTTGTGCCCGGAAAAGAGCTGGAACTAAAGGCCGGTTACCAGGGCACGGAAGACAAAATATTCAGTGGGGTCGTGGTGAGCCATGCCATTCGGGTTCGCGACCAGCGATCAGTGCTGGAGGTGGTGTGCAAAGACCCTGCTTTTAAAATGACCTTAAATCCGGAAAATCGCTATTTCCGTGACACAACAGAAAGCGATGCACTAGAAGATATCATTAGAGCGAGTGGATTAACCGCAGAGGTAGAAGCAACCACGGAATCAAAAGCAGAAGTCATTCAATACCATTGTACCAACTGGGATTTTGTCCTCACGCGGGCAGATGCTTTGGGGAAGATTTGTATCACAGAAGGCGGTACACTGAGCGTAAAAGCGCCCAACCTCACCCAAGCCAGTGCATTGAGTTTGAGTTACGGTGGAAACCTGCTTAGTCTGGATTTGCAGATGGATGCTCGAAACCAGTTTAAGTCCATCAATTCCAAGGCGTGGAGCATGCCGAATAGCGAATTGGCGGAAGCTGAAGAAAGCACTTTTACGGCACCAAATGCAGGAAATCTTACCGCTAATGATTTAGCGGACGCACATGGCATTGATCCGTTACAGCAGCAGCATGGCGGCAATGTTTCGGAAGCAGAATTGCAAGATTGGTCGAAAGCACGACTGCAAAAAAGCCGTTTGGCCCGAATTCGGGGGCGAGCACGATTTCAAGGAATAGCCAGCCTGGAAGTAGGGCAATTGGTCACGCTGCAAGGCGTAGGTGACCGCTTCAATGGGCAGGTTTTTGTATCCGCTATTCGCCATGAAATCAATAATGGCAACTGGCTCACTGATGCCGAGTTTGGCTTGGATGACAGCTGGTTTACAGAACGATTTAAAGTCACCCAACCGCGAGCTGCGGGGATTATCCCTCCGGTAAGCGGCCTACAAATAGGGATCGTAACCCAAATCCATGATGACCCGCTGGGCGAGCATCGTGTGCAGATACGTTTGCCGCTGATAAGCACAGAAGATGATGGCACCTGGGCACGCGTAGCCGTTTTGGACGCTGGCGATACCCGGGGAAGTTTCTTTCGCCCCGAAATTGGCGATGAAGTGGTGGTCGGTTTCCTCAATGATGACCCCCGTTTTCCGGTGATTACGGGGATGCTCAACAGCAGTACACGCCCGGCACCGCTGGATGCTACTGAAGATAATCACGAGCGAGGTTTTGTTTCCCGTTCGGGAATGAAATGGCTCTTCAATGATGAGCATAACAACATTTTACTCGAAACGCCGGATGGTAACCTCATTGATATTTCTGGTGAAAACCAATCTGTCACCCTGGGAGACCAACATGGAAATAAAATTGTGCTAGACAGTAATGGAATCACTATGGAGAGTATTAAAGATATCGTACTCAAGGCCGCTACCAACCTGGAAGCAGAAGGGATGGCCGTGAAAATTGATGCCCAAAGCACTGGCGAATTTGCTGCCAGCGGAACGCTCACCCTCAAAGGAGGACTGGTTCAGATTAATTAAAAAAACAAACTATGCCACCTGCTGCTCGAATCAATGATATGCACGTTTGCCCAGCTTCCAATGGCCCTGTGCCACATGTGGGAGGGCCGATCATTCCTCCTGGAGAGGTGACGGTGCTCATCGGTGGCTTTCCGGCCGCAAGGGTAGGGGATCAGGCACTCTGTACCGGGCCACCAGATGCTATCGTGGCAGGGAGTGGAACCGTATTGATTGGCGGAATGCCTGCTGCCCGATTAGGCGATAGTACCGCCCATGGTGGAACCATCGTCATTGGCTGCACCACCGTACTGATTGGAGGATAAGCGTAAATAAAAGACTATGGACGATAATAAGCCGGCTACTAATTTTTTAGGAACGGGATGGAGTTTTCCTCCAACGTTTAGAAAGGCTTCCAGAGGAGTACGAATGACCACCGGGCAGGAAGATATTGACCGGAGCCTGGAAATTTTACTCTCTACCTCCTTGGGAGAGCGCGTCATGTTGCCCAACTATGGTAGCAACATGGAAGAGCTCTTGTTTGAACCCATTGACACCGGCTTGCAGACTTTGATTTTTGACCGAATCAATACAGCTATTCTGTATTACGAACCTCGGATTGAAGTAGAGAATATCCTCTTGGACACCGAACGTGTGAACGAAGGGGTGCTCATTATCACGATCGCTTATCGGGTGCGAGCGACCAATTCGCGCTTCAACTTTGTCTACCCCTTCTATTTGACGGAAGGATCACAAGTTGATAATCCGATATAGCCTTGGCCTGCGCCTAACCATTTAATCACCTGCTCACCCTATTTAAGAACTATGCCTAGTAATTGCAACGATATCCGGAACGACTACCGCCTCAACCACGGCGGAACGGCCCAGAGTGAGCGGCAGCCGCTGGCGCAGCAGCCGGATTATGTAAAGGTGGATGAAAAAACGTTCGCAGATTGGATAGTTTTTGTCCGAGATTATGCGCGTTTCGTTCAGTTTTATAATAACACAGACACGCCTGAAGGTGATTGGACTGATTTCTGGACCGCTAATCCAGCAATCATTCTGGCAAATTTAGCCGCTGCACCGATTGATGATTTTCGAACAGCCAGTCGGCAATTGTTTATTGAATTGCAAAAACTGGAATATCAGGACGGTAGCGCTGCCAGTAACCTCCATTTACAACAACATCTAAATCAACTTTTTGACCTCTTTACAAACCTAAGTTGGCAACTGGATCGCCATATTCGTTTGCTTCCGGAAGGTTTGCCCATAAAGGAAGTATTGCGAAATCGGGTGAATAAATACTTATCGCCTGCATTACAAAAGTGGATCGCTTGGCACAAGCACGCTCAGGCGACCTTGTTGGATGATGGGCAAACGACGCTAAGCCCTGCACTCGCGGGAATCCGTGTGCTGGGAGCAAACTTGTTACCAACAGAAGATTTCTATACCACACCAGCTCCTGAGACTTTGTTTACGGATGATTGGCTGCCGTCAGGTGCTACCGATTGGGCAACTTACTTGGCGGGAATAGCTGCGGACGATACTGTTTTTGGAACAGACCCTACTGTGGCGACTTCGGTCAGTTTTGTGGTTCGGCATTACTTTTTTACGAGTGTTTATGAGCAATTTCTACAGGCTTTTGTCTTGGCTATCAAAGAAGCGGAAAAGGCTTTGGAATCCTTGTTGTACAATTGGAATAAGCATGAACCGCATTTCGCTCTTTTTTTGGCATTTCTGCGATTGCTATCCAAAGAACAGGCTTACCTCAACACCCTGACGGATAGACACCTCCGTTTTTACTACGAGCGTGTACTACGTTTGAAATTTGCCCCAGGAAAGCCACCGAAAGCATTTCTTACAGTAGAGTTGGCCAAACAAGTAGATAAGCATTTACTGGCGGCAGGTGTGACCTTTAAGGCAGGAAAAGATGCCACTGGGCAAGAAATTATTTTTGCTGCAACAGAAGACTTTGTTGCCAATAAAGCCAAGGTGACAGACCTTCGAAGCATTTTCAAAGCACCCAATGATATAGCAGCATACAGCTTTGGTGACCCAGAGCGCCCCATTTATAAAAGCCGTGATCGGAACCGCTATTTTGCATCTCCCGTAAGCAATTCTGCCGATGGTTTAGGCGAAGAAGAACTGACCAGTGCCGATGGCCGATGGCATCCTTTTGGGAATAAAGAAGTAGGAGATGATGCGACGACCTGGGATATTAAAATGCCCACTGCCCGGATTGGTTTTGCAATAGCTTCCAATTATCTATACCTGAAACAAGGAAGCCGTACCATCAGCCTTAAGTTTAATGGGAGCGGCATGAATGCGCTGGCTGATGTTAAATTTAAGCTAAGCCTCACGACCGAAAAAGGCTGGTTGGAAAAAACAATTACGGTTGATCAAGACCCGGAGGATGGTCGGTACCGATTGGAGTGGACCATTGAGGGCGATGACCCCGCTATTTTGCCGTACCAGGCAAAGATTCACGGCGGAGCTTTTCAAACGGATTTCCCGATGCTGAAAGCAGAATTGGTACACGAAAATAACGTGCCATTTCCTTACCAGGCTATTAAAAATCTAAAAGCTGCCAGCCTTTCGTTGAAGGTAGATGTAACCGGAAAAAGGGATATGGCCCTTAGCGGCAGTACGGGCCCTTTGGATGCCAGCAAACCTTTTCATCCTTTCGGGCCAGCACCTGGCGCTGGCGCTGTATTCATTTTGGGCGATAAAGAAGTCTTTCAAAAAGCATCGGTGATAGGTCTTCGGCTAACATGGAAAGAGAAGAAAAGTACGAGCAACTATTATCAGGATACAACTAGTGGGGTAGCAGCAAGTACCCAATTGAGTACTTTGGTGAGTGGAGCCTGGTCGGGCACGGTTGATAAAAATATCCTCCCCGGTACTTCGACCACCGCTGTTGAACTTTCGGAGGGAAATACAAACGCTATCGAGCTGGGGGCTAACAGCATCATTGTTCCTGATTTTTCGAATAATCAGCCTTACTCTAATCAAGCTACCAGTGGTTTCCTTCGGTTTTCCCTAAGTGGCGATTGGGGGCATGCGAAATACCCGCTTGCGCTGGCTGCTTATGCCAAGGGCACCGGAGCTGATCCTGCCCTGCCCAAATCATTGTATGATCCACAGTTGTTGGATGTAGAATTGGATTACACGGCTACTCAGGAAATTACGCTCAATAATCCTGCTGCTTATAAGGATTTGACGGCGGAATTTTTTCACCTGCATCCTTTTGGGGAGGCCGAGAAGCAACCCACCGCTGGGCCAACGGCTTTACTACCCATGCTGGTGAGTCAGTACAATACCTCTACGCCTGATGGCCCTGTCAATAATGTCGGCAAAGACGGCGGAGAGTGGTTGATCGGCGTGGAAGGGCTACAGGCTCCGCAGGTGCTTTCGCTCCTCATTCAGGTGGCAGCTGGCACAGCCGATCCATTGTTGGCAAAGCCTAAGCCTCACCTGAGGTGGTGGTATCTCCGTCAAAACGAATGGGTGCCTTTTACCGAAAGGGAAATAAGTGATGGTACACAGGGCTTGTTGCAAAGTGGGCTGGTACGCCTGAGCATTCCTGCTGATATTAATGAGGATAATACGCTCTTGCCCACAGGTAAAGCATGGTTGTGCGCCACCGTTGAGACGGCAGTAGATGCGGTCAATCAGATTGTTGGGGTATATGCCCAAGGTATGGCCGTAGCCATGATCGACAACCAGAACGATCCGCAGTTGGGGGCATTGCCTTTACCTGCAGGAACCATCGCCAAATTGCGCCAAGCAGTGGGAGCTGTCAAGAAAGTAGCGCAACCGTATGCCACTTACGGTGGAAGCGCAGAAGAACTACCATCGGCTTATTATACCCGCACCAGTGAACGCCTTCGGCACAAGGATCGCGCCATCAATATGTGGGATTATGAACGCTTATTACTGCAAAAATTTCCCCAGCTTCATAAAGTAAAATGCCTCAACCACCTGCGGTATGAATCGGGTAGTCCCCAACCGACGTACCGGGAATTGGCACCTGGGCATGTAACCATTGTAGGCATTGCAGACCTCCAGAACCAAGGAGCTGTTGATCCTTTGCGGCCTTACGTGAGCTTGGCTGATTTAGAAGCGATGGCGGCTTTCCTGAAAAAGCGGATGTCTTGCCAAGCTACGTTACACGTACGGAACCCCATCTTCGAGCCCGTTGTCGCCAGTTTTAAGGTGCGGTTATTTGATGGTTTGGACGAAACTTTTTATGAAGAACTCCTCAACCAGGAAATCCTCAATTTTCTCTCCCCTTGGGCTACAGGAAGTGGTGCTGAGATCGAATTTGGAGGTAAAATGCACAAGTCTGTATTGGTCAATTTTATTGAAGAACGGCCCTATGTAGATTACGTTGAAGACCTGATTTTGAACCATACCCTTGATCCGCTGCAACGCGATGTAGAAATGGTACGCCCTACCAAGCAAGTGGCGATTCTGGTATCGGCACGCAAGCACGACATTGAGATCATCGAAGGAACTACCGATAACGAATGGACAGAAGATTGTGGTTGCCAACCACAGCTAACCGGAACACCCAATAACATCATCCTAGATAACCGAGACGCATGAGTGATTCGACCCTGACCATATTAAAGGATCCGCAACTGCCACCAGCGGAAGATTATCGGGCCCTGCGCGCCGAAGGGTTTTCTGCCGTCCAGGAGTTGGGTAATGAGCAGTGGACCGACTACAACGCTCATGATCCGGGGATTACCCTGATGGAAGCTTTGGCTTACACCATCAGTGAATTGGGGTATCGTACCGGGTTTGACATTGCTGATATTCTTACCGAACAAAGTGGTTATATCAGCTTCCGGCAGGCGCTGTTTACCGCTCGGCGGATACTGACTAACAATCCTGTTACAGTCAATGATTTTAGGAAATCACTCATTGATTTACCGCGTTTGCGGAATGCCTGGCTGCTCTGTAAAGAATGTGCTTGTGAAACGACCGTCTATGCAGAATGCAAGGACAGCCAACTCTACCATGCTCCCCAGTGGCGATTGTTGCCCAAAAACCTGACAGGAGGAGGGCATGAGCACCCCGTTTTTGTCAAAGGACTATATGACGTTTTACTACAATTGGAAGTAGATGCGGAGCTAGGTGATCTGAATAACCGCAAGCTCGTCCAGACCCTGAATATTGACATTGGTGAGCCGGATTTGGCGGCATTAACCATCGAAATCCGATTTCCTGATTGGTCTAAAGAACAACCAGAGTTGTACGCAGCGTTTATCTCTACCGACCCCAGCTTTATGCTTGAAGTGGATAGTGATAATACCCTGAACGAAGGGCAACCAACGGATGAAGGTATTCGAGTGACGCGATTTTCTCGTGACCGAACTACTACAGAGGAAGTAACCACGGCTAATCAGGGCCTCCTACAGGGCTGGCGCAATGTCTTTTACCTTGATCTTGTCATTCCTTTTCAGGTAAATGGTGACAATCACAGTTTGGAATTGAACAGTGTACCTGTGCGCTTTTTCTCTCCCCGCGAGGGCGTAAAACGGGTCTTGAATGTGGAGGATTTGAAGTCTTTTGTTTTTGAAAATGCTGCCGCTGGCGGATTAATAGATCGTTACCGCAGAAAACTACAGGCGGTTGAAGTAGCAGTAGGGGAGGCCCGACACCAATTACATCAACTCCGCAACTTGGGGGAAGATTACTGCCGTATTCAGGGTATCCAAACAGAGGATGTCGCTTTTTGTGCGGATGTAGAACTTACACCAGATGCCGATATCGAATTTGTGCTGGCAAACATCTTCTACCTGATTGAAACGCATTTCAATCCTAAAGTGCCATTTCATACCCTTTCGGAATTGACGGCGGAAGGTTTAGCGACCGAAGATATATTTATAGGCCCCGCCTTGGAGAATGGATTCATCAAGGAAGAAGACCTAGAGGCGGCACAGCTACGTTCCGTCATTCATATTTCTGATTTGTACAATAAATTGATGGACATTCCCGGCGTCATTGCTATCCAGCAGGTACAATTTACGCGTTACGATGACGAAGGGAATCCGATTATGCCTTCCCATAGTTGGAGCATTCCTGTTCGGGCGTTGCATATCGCTCAGCTTTATCAGGAAGCATCAAGGGTTTTGTTTTATAAAAACGGTTTGCCCTTCCTCGCCAGAATGGACGAGGTACGGGCGATTTTGGCCCAGCTGCGAAGCACTGATATTGGCGGTAAACTACCGTTGGCGGAGCGTGATTTTCCAATCCCCGTAGGCGTACACCGTGATTTGGCCAACTATGAACCTGTGCAGCACACACTACCACAAACTTACGGTATCGGTACGGTTGGCTTGCCACCACGTGCTACCGACGCCCGACGTTCGCAAGCTCACCAACTAAAGGGGTACTTGTTGCCGTTTGAACAGCTTTTGGCGGATATGACGGAGCAATTGGCGCACACGCCAGACCTCTTTTCGACCGATGAAACAGTAGACCGAACTTACTTTTCTCATTTCTTTGATGCAGCAGCCGTTCCAACGGAAATTGCTGATTATACGGATTTGGTAACGGCACAAGCCACTGAAGACAACCTTCGGGAAATTACCGAATCGGCAGCGGTTTTTCAAGACCGTCGTAATCGGTTTTTAGATCACCTTTTGGCTCGCTTCGGAGAGCAATTTCGGGATTACGCCTTGATGCTTCACGCCAATGAAGACCGGATACCCTTTGCTGCGGATAAATTGATCCGGGACAAGATTCGTTTCCTGCGCTTTTATCCGCGAATCAGTGCTGATAGAGGCCGGGCTTTTAATTACCGCTATGACGGTCGTTGGTGTGATCCCCGCAACCAGGCAGGAATAAGTGACCGAATAAGTCGCCTACTGGGAATGGAGACGCTACGGGCCTATTTTGCGGTAGAGATTACCAATAACCAGGGTGTTTTTGAAGCGAGCTTTACGCTCAACGATACGCGTGTCAGCGGAGCGGGCTTGCTGCTAGAAGAAGTGGACGTAATTACCGCTACCACGGGTGAAGCTGCGGAAGACCTCACCTGGGCACTGATTGGAGATATCATTGCCAATAGTACCACCTTGAGTCGGTACGGCACCGACGGCAACGGTGACCCTATACTTGAAGATGAAAACGGCTTGCCGATTGCTATGCTGGCCACTGGTGTGGTAGCTGCAGATGTAATTGCATTTGCTACTGATATTTTGGCAAAAGAACGGCTGTTTCCAGTCGAGCATTTGTTGCTACGTCCGGTATTTCCGGGGAGCCCGTTAATGCCCGTTTGCCTGCCCGATGATTGTACCCACTGCGGCGAGGAAGACCCTTATTCTTTCCGATTAACGTACGTTCTGCAAGGAAGTTTGGCACCCTTTAGCTACGATATTGATTTACGGCAATTTGCCGATCAAACCATTCGCAGGGAGACGCCTTCTTATTTGCTGCCCAAAATTTGTTGGGTAGGCAACCGAACGGTCGAGAAAGACGAGTGTGCGCCTATATTTTCTCAATTAAGCAATGTTTTGCTGCCCTTCTTTGGTGCAGAACAGGAAGCAGCAGCTTGTAGTTGCGCAGTAGAGCTGTACGATGGCTTCGATGCCTTGTTTCAGCCCTGGATGGAAAGCAGGTTGCTTACCTACCGTCCTTATGCCGCTTGGGCACAGGACCTGCGGATACTTTTTGCAGATTTAGCATCGTCAGATTTCCCTTGCTTGGGCACCGATGAGGCTTGGGATACCCTTCATGATCTTTTGCTGGATCATTTCGTGACTTTGGCGGTCCAAGCCCACCAGTTTGACCGCTTTGAGATCGCCTGGTGCAACTGGCTGGAAGCTAATAGCCCTTTCTTATGGCAGCCCCTCAACGCCCAACTACAAAGACAAACCGAGTTGTGGCTGCAAAGCACAACTGGGCAAGAAAACAATTGCCACTGTGCCGAGTTATTGCTGGCTTATTTCGGAGACCGTTTCCGGAATTGGATCAGCAGCCTGGTGGAAGAAGAAGCTGATCTGGCGGATATCCCCAGCCTGGCAAGCCGTATTGATGCAGAAGTATGGCAACCCTTCCGCAGTGATTTAACGACCGCACTTACTAACGATCCCTCATTTTGCCCACTTCAGGGGCTTGATGCAAACGATGAACGCTGGGACGACCTTCTCCAACGTTGGCTGGCCTACTATTCCGAGTGGATAGCAGTAGCCTACCGGCATGAAGTACTTCTGCGAATTTTTTCCGACCTGACCAGTATTTACCCGACAGCCACCTTACACGATTGTGATGATGGTAGCGATGATAATCCTGTTCGATTAGATAACACCATTCTTGGTACCCTCTAAAGCCCTCAAGTGATATGTTACCAGTAAACATTTCCTATCCGTTTTTTGAAGCCAATCAGGTGCTTTCCAATGAGCATCTCAATCAGCTATTTAATTACCTCGATGAACAGGAACGCCTCACGCGCACCAACCTGATCGGGATTGGCATTGTCTGTGGTTTGGAGCCATCCATCGCCGATAGTGGCGATAGTATCCAGATCAGCAAAGGATGTGGGGTGACCTCCGAAGGTTACCTTATCACCTGGGGCACTCAAGCTGCTTTGGAATGGTATCGCCCTTACGAAGTGCCAGATGCGCTCCCTTATCGGGAATTTGGAAGTGGCAACAACCCATTTACACCGTTTCCTATTTGGGAACTGACAGCAGATCGAAATAATGATGCTACGGCGGTTAGGGTAAGCCGTGACTTCTTGCAAGGCGTTAACCAAATACCGGGGGAAGGTGATGAGAAAATTCTGGTGCTATTCCTGGAATGTGAGGCGGAAAGCAACCGAAATTGTGCCCCCAATTCTTGTAATGATAAAGGATCTACCGTAACGGCAACCATCCGGCCACTACTGATACGTAAGCAGGATATTGACTTGCTACAGTCTCGGATTCGTGCCTTGGGGCCAGAAGCAGAAGCTTACTTTAGTCTGGCAGACTCGATGAGTAATCGTTTGGGCTTACCAACGCTTAAGTTGCCTCGTTTTGATGTTGCTGCGACCAACCTAGGAAGCACCAGTTCTATTTTTACAGCCTTCCAGTTGGCAATGAACCAACCCGTGGTAGAGGGCGTCGCCAATGCGCTAAGTGCTGCTCACCAGGCTTTTGCTCCCTTGCTCGTAGATTTTGAGACCAATCCGTTTGCCAACCTGGCTACCAATTGGGCTTTTCTCTATGATCATAGCATAGAAACCAGTGGGCAATATCTTTGGTACCAATATTATTATGACCATCTGGACACTATTATTCAGGCTTACGAAGAATTTCGCCTTCGGGGATTGGAAGTGTTGGGACTGTGTTGTCCGGATAGTCGTTTGTTTAAAAGGCATCTATTTGCAGGTAATCTGGGTGTCGAGCCTATCGATAATAGTTACCGCCATAGTTTTGTGCCTTCGCCGTTATTTACGCGCCAGCAGGGGGCTATGGCTGAATTGCGGCTGTTGTTTGCTCGTTTAGTGAGCTTGGTGCAGGGGCTGGAGTTACCTCCAAATGTAAGCTCGCTGGTAGGATTTAATGTTGGAAATATCCGCCCGGTTACGGCAGTCTTGCAGCCGGGGGTATTTACACCTTTTGAGAATTTCACTTTTGTTCGTCCCCAATTGCTTACCGCCTTTAGGCCAAGACTATCAACCAGTATCAAGATTACTCCTAGTTTGTTGGGAGGCCCCTTGTCACGGAAAGCAATTCCTTATCATTATCGCCCGGTGCCTTTGTACGAGCAGTGGAGTTATCACCTGACTCGCCAGGGAAAGGCCCGGCATAACTTGGGCTATCGTTCCAATGCATGGAATACGACGGATCTGTTTGTTCGTTTCCCACTGCAATATGATTTGGAACCAAACAATTTCCTTCGGATAGAAGGGCACGTTGGCCAAAACTATGTGCAGGTACTCCATGAGTTGCTATCGCAAAAAGACCGCAATCGGCTACCGATAGACATTGTTGCCTTGGAATCCGGCTTCAATGCGGATACAATCCCTTTGCCTACAGAAGTGGAAGATTGCCATTTTCAGGATTTGGACGCGCTTTATCATGCCTTTCGGGAAGAATTGATTTGTCAGCTTTGCGAAGCGGTGAAACGGTTTTACCTGACGCCGATTTTGCCTAGCCAAACTCCAGCTCAGGCTTTCGGTAATCGGGTACCACAGCTTCCGTTTCTTCAGCAATGTGCGCCAAATTTCCGCTATTTCGACAACTCTATTGGTGCTTATTATGAAGAACATCTGAGTCAGCATACGGCTAGCGCCCCCTATTTGGGGAACTTGGACTCGGTGTACATTTACCATGTCCTGTTTATTTTTAATCTCGTAAAACTTGCTTCGTCCCTACCGGCAAACGTATCCCAACTGGATATGACGGCCTTCCGGCAGCAGCACAATGCCCTGCTAGGCTTGATGCAGGTGCTCAATAATTTTATTCTGCAACTCACCAATGATGCGACTTCCGGTGATAATAACAGCGACCAACTCGACCTGGAGGAGTTTTCTGATCAAATGGATCATGTACTTTTTTCCTGTAAACTGGAATCCTTCCAGCGTATTTTTGATGAATACCAGGATCGTGTCAATAAAATACGAGAGCAGCTGTTGTTTGCTAAATTTACGGACCAACATCCGGGGATTCAGCACAAAGCTGGCGTACCAATGGGTGGAACCTTTGTCATGGTCTATCACGGTGATGACCAACCAGATGATGTGCCCATTAGGCAAGGTAATTTCACCATTCGAGGCCGGGTTGTAGCAAATGGAGAGGTGCTTGTTGGTGTGACAATTATTCAAGTTGGTACGACCTCGGGCACTGTAACTGATTTTGATGGCAACTTTTCGTTGGTCGTAAACAGCTTACCTGCCCGTCTGGAGGTATTGATGCCTGGTATTGGGAGCCGTGAAGTGATTGCGGTTAATGAAAATACAATTCTAGAGATCGACCTGGGCGTTCCCGAGGATGATACTACAGAACTTGGGCGTTTTGCCGATCTGGCAGTGGGAACAGTAATTGCAGATTTTTATTTGCCTTATTTGTGCTGTTCCGACTGTACGCCGGTACAGTTTGTATTGCCCAAAGAGCCACCTACTTTTAGCTGGGAACAGGTCGGTTGTACAACACCGAATAATACCGGCCTTGTGTTGATTTCACCTACAGGAGGTACTCCTCCTTATGATTATTCTCTGGACGGAGGTGTAAATTGGCTGGCATTAGCAGAAGATCCCATCGCTGTAAATAATGGCACTCAAGTACAAATCAGGGATGCAGAAGGAACCATCTCTGTACGACGTACCATAGAATTGGTACCACAATTGGTTATTGACCCTGGTGCAACTGTCTGCGACGAGGATGGCCAGAATTTCCGGGTAGAAATCTTTATTGATGGTGGTCGCCCGCCTTATCGGGTCATTGCCAATGGCCAAACTTATGAAGTGCCGCTAGGAGAAAACGTAGGCTTTGCAACCTTCCCAAGTGGTCAAGGCGGCGAGGTGGTCGTAGAAGACAGTAGCAACCCAGCTTGTGAACAACGATTTAATGTGAAACCGGTTGTTTGTGAGCAAGGCTGTGGCCTGCCTTGTAATGGTATTACCAGAGAATGTGGACATCCATTCTGGATGCAGCGCAATCCAAATACCAGTATGCGATATCAAAGAGTACAACTTCGGGTCAATACCTTTACCGTTATTGGTGATCAACCTGGTCAGGCTATTAATTTTAATGCAGCACAGCTAGGACAACTTACCGAGATACTAAACCCAGGCGGCGATTTCACAACGGCGAGCGTGTTTAGCAGTTTCTGGAACAGCCGAATGCCTGCCGCGAATGAGTTCATTCAATCAGTATTAGGGAATACATTCGGTAGCCCTGAGGAAGCAGTTATTCTTCTTACTTATGATCCTTCAGGGGTAGATAATTTCACGACGCTGCGAATTGAGCATTATAGTTGCCATTCTTATGTTATTGAAATTGAAGTAAGTTTCTCAGGCGCTTCAGTAGGAAAACATGACTACCGTCGTTTCTGGCAATACCGGGAATCAGGGAGTGAAGTACGCGAAATCGTAATCATTGACGGTGGCCAGGAATTTGAAGGAGGAGGCAGACTACCTGCCTATAATTGCATTATCCGCGATCGTTGTAACCCTAATAACCCTCCGCAGGAGTTATGTACGGAGCCTGATTCGCTGGAAATTAGCTTTGATATTTCTGATAATCAACTTCTCTTATTTGCTAATAATGTGGGAGAACGACCAATGTTATGGGTGGTAGAATACGCTTTCCCAGCTATTCTATCCGATTCCCAAGTAGAGACGAATTTCCGAACCGATTTTAGTAATAGTTATGTTATCAGAGCAATTGCGGTAGATCCAGATACAACTTGTGCATCGGTGACAAATGCTTCATTTGAAATTTGATGCCGGCGAAGCAAATCCATATCATCAAGCAGCTTGAATTGGAACTTACTGTTCAAGCTTCCCGTGATCGGGATTATCACGCGATCTCAGAACGGCTATCTGTTCTTGGGCAAAAGCGGATACCTGAAATCATTGATAGGGTGTTGTCGGAGTTGGTGCCTCCTGATATGTATGTTCGGTACGACAAAATCGTACTGGATTGCGATCTGGATTCTTTAGCGGATTTAGAATCGGAGATTCGTAGGCAACTGGCGGGAGAGCTGGAACTGTTTTTGAAAGAACAGCAGCAAGAAAAAACACTACAGTCTCGTAAGCTTGCTGAAGGTAGAGAGAATTCGCCCGCAGCAACTTCCGGCCCGGCAGCTTGGATTATTCATTTTCTGGAACGCGGATTTTTGCCCTGGTCAGCACCAAGGGGAACTACGGTTGCTTCATTGGCTTATGAATTGACGGAATTACTTGCTGGAGACGCTGGTTTCGCAAAGAAAATGCATCATTTATTATTGCAAAATGAGAACTGCCTCAAGCGGATGCTCGCCCAATTTGGTAGCGTCATGTTACATCGGCTAGTGGGGACTGTGGAAGACCGACAAGCGCCTTCAGTTTTACTTTCCTTTGCGGAACAACTTGAATTTTGGACCAAGCAATTAAAGCTATTTGCTAAAGATGTAGATACTCAAACGACAAAATCAGGCAAAAATATGACTATTCAGGAGTCCTTGCCAATGGCATTGGGACGGCCTGAATATTTGGCAAAAAACAATGTTAGTCAGCAGCGAGCATTGTCTGTCCAACAGGCTGGATTGGTGCTGCTTCATCCATTTGTTGATCGATTTCTTACCCTGCACGGAGCAGTGTTTAACCATGAAATTATTGATCCTAATTTAGGCGCAAGCCTTCTGCAAAGCCTTGTTGTTGGAAAATCACCGACGGCAGAATGGGAGCTGGTGTTGCCCAAGGTTTTACTGGGAATACCTTTGGAAGAAGTATTGGTTTTACCTGAATTAACCGAAGCGCAATTAACTAGCGGCGAGGAATTAATTGAAGCTGCGATCCGCCATTGGTCGGCATTAGGAAAGACTTCCGTGGCTGGCTTTCGGGCAAACTTTTTGCAACGCGATGGCTTGCTTTATTCACAAGGAACCGACTGGCACCTACAAGTAGCGCAGGCACCTTACGATCTGCTGTTAGATCGCTTACCTTGGAATATTTCCATGATAAAACTCCCCTGGATGGAAGGAATGCTAAAGGTAGATTTCTGCTGACCAGTTGTGTTTTGATTGCTTTTGTAGTCTGCTATACCTCATTTTAAACTAAAGGGAATGAAAACGAAAACGACTCAGGCCCCGAAAGCTAAACCTGGCAAGCCAGGACGGCAATCTTCCTTTTTTCAGACTAAAAAGAGCGATGGCGCTTTTTTTAAGGCACAGCCTAATGTGAAAGTTGGGAAACGGGATAGTCGTTTTGAAACCGAAGCCGATCAGATGGCCGAAAAAGCCGTCAATAACGAAGGCACGGCACGGCCGCTATTTGGCCAGATTTCTCCCCTCGTACAACGCAAAGAGCAAGAAGAAAATCTACAGGCCAAAGCCGCAGAGGAAGAAGAGGTGATGCAGGCGATGATGGAAGAAGAGGAGCCCGTTCAGCGCCAGCCAGAAGCAGAAGCAGAAGAGGAGGAGATGGTACAGGCGCAAATGGAGGAAGAAGAGCAAGTGCAAAGCAAGGAAGAGGAAGAAGTACAGCGGAAAGAAGACGAGGAAGAAGAATTGCAAATGCAAGAAGAGGAAGAAGCTGTACAAACAAAAAAAGAAGAAGGCGAAGAAGAAATTCAGCAAAAGGAAGAAGAGGAGGAACAGCTACAAACTAAACTTGCGCCTCGCCCCTTATTGCACAGAGGCTTGGATATCGCAAATGCTATTCGCTTGCGTCGAGGAAAAGGACAAGCGCTGGATACGGCTACACGGCAAAAAATGGAGAATGCCTTTCAGGCTGATTTTGGGGGCGTACGTATTCATACCGATCAAGACGCTGTTCGGATGAATCGTGCTTTGGGCGCACAAGCGTTTACTACGGGTAGCGATGTATTCTTCAATGAGGGAAAATACGATCCGTCAAGGCGTAAAGGGCAATTGTTGTTAGCGCATGAACTTACCCATACAGTACAGCAGGGAGTCGTGCCAGAACGTGCTACCGATACTCCTGAGCCCGTGGCGGAACCCGGCACTGATACAGCAACACCTACTGCGGATTCCGATGTTTTATTGCCAATAACCATTCCTGCTGCGGATACCACAGCCGTTGCAGATGCTGGTGAATCAGCAGCTGGTACTGCTCCTGTTGTCAGCGAAGAAGAGGCTGGAGCGAGCTCGGCACCTGTCGAAGAAATACCCGTTCCCAGAACTCCAGGAGAAGACCCCAACTTTAAGGCACTCAAACGAAAAACAAAGAAGGCTGCTGCTGACCAGAAGACAACCCCTACAGCTACGAGTTTATCCAAGAACGCAGAGGCGGCTGCACCGCTTGCTGATAACGAACAAAAAGGGCAGGCACAAGAGGGCCAGGTAGGAGAAATGGAAGAGGAGGAGCCGCAGTTGTTTGATGCGGAAACCTTTAAGGCATTACTGCTAGAACAGATTGAAAAAATTCTACCTAAAAACGAAGAAGAAGCGGACAAATTCCCCGGTAGCGGGAAGATGGATAAGGTAAAGGACAACGCGGAACAAAAGGTAGCCAGTGAGAAGGAAAAAACGGGGGGTGCCATTAAAGCTGCTACCGCTAAAGAACCTGACCCTTCGGGAGTAAAGCCCCGGCCAGTAGCTGACTTGGTTCCGCCTCAGGCAGGCGATAAACCCAAATCGCTACGAGCAGGAAATACCACTCCGCCGGCCCGAAATACCTCAGAAGTCAACAAGCCCCTCGTCGACGATGCCAAGCGCATGGACGATGAAATGGTCACCAATGAGGTGACAGACGAGCAATTGGCAAAATCTGAAGAACCTTCCTTCCTTACCGCCCTAGACTCTAAAAAGACCGCGAAAACGAATACCGCAGAAGCACCCATACAATTCCGCCAGCAGGAGCAGTCTGTTCGCGAAAAGCACCAAAGTCAGGCCGAAAGTAAAGGCGAAAAAACGGTGTCTGGTATGTTTGGCGAACGCAAGGATCTATTGGCCAAAGCTTCTGGTGAGCAGGAAAAAAATGCTAAGGACAATACTTCTGCAAGGGAGGCTATCAGTGGAGAAATTGACCGCATTTTTCTCAAGACCCAAGTTGATGTAGAAAAGGTACTTGGGCCAGCAGATGGCAGTAAAGAAGGCACCATTGATGAGGGCGTGAACACCAGGTTTGAACTGGCGGCAAAGTATGCCACACTACGCTTTGAAGCGTATATCCGAGCTAAAATGAATGCTTACAAACGAGAGCGCTATGGCGCTTGGTTTGATCCTCGTGGTTGGGGTAAGCGCATAAAGGATACTGTTGTAGGGATGCCCGATGAGGTCAATAAGTTTTACGTGGACGGCCGCGCGCAGTACATCGCCGATATGGATGTAGCGCTTACGGGCATCGCTCGATACATTGCCACGGAATTGGGCAAAGTCAAGCAGCGGATTTCTCAAGGGCGCAAGGAGGTGAAAACCTTTGTTGATGGTTTACCGAAAAGTCAGCAAAAACTGGCGACCGCCGCCGTGGAGAACATTGAGGACAAATTTAGCCAGCTAGACAGCGCCGTTACAAGCAAGCAGGATGCCCTCATTGACAGTATTGCCCAGAAATACAAAGAAAGCCTGGAAGCCGTTGATGCGCGTATTGAGGAAATGAAAGCAGCCAATCGAGGGCTGGTAGACAAAGCGCTGGATGCCATCAAGGGGGTCATTGAGACCATCAAGAAATTGAAGCAGCTTATCATGGATTTGCTGGCAGCTATTCAATCTTTGATAGGCGTGATAATGGCCGACCCTATTGGTTTTATGAAAGCCTTATTTGCGGGGATCAAAGCAGGTTTTGACAGCTTCGTAGCCAATATCCAAAAACACCTCGTTGTAGGCTTGTTCAAGTGGTTGACGGGGGCGTTGGGGCCTATGGGGATTACCGTGCCCGAAAACCTGTTTAGCTTATCGGGAATTTTTGACCTCATCATGCAGGTACTGGGTTTGACATGGGATTTTGTTCGAAAAAAGATGGTCAAACTCATCACAGAGCCAGTGGTGAAGGCTGTAGAGACAGGCTTTACGGTCATCAAAAAAATAAAGGAAAAAGGAATTATGGGGCTCTGGGAAGAGGTCCAGGAGCAGTTTAGTGACCTGAAAGAAACGGTGATCGATGCGGTTCGAAATATGATCATCACACAGGTCATTCAGGCGGGGATCAAGTGGCTATTGAGTTTATTGATTCCCGGTGCTGGATTTATCAAGGCGATTATTGCCATTAAGGATTTTATTGTCTTCTTTGTAGAGTCTGCCATTGCGCTAATCCCGACTTTGATTGAGGCGATCAAGGCTGCTGCTGCCAAGAATTTTACCCGAATCAGTTTGGCCGTGGAAAACGGATTGTCTACGCTGATACCTCTGGTTATTGGTTTACTAGCGAAGCTTTTAGGTATTTCTAATTTGGTGCAAAAGGTGCAAAAAATCATCAAGAATATCCGCAAACGCATAAACCGGGCCATCGATAAAATTATCCTTAGAGCTAAAAAATGGGCAAAGAAATTTGTGAAGGGCGCCAAGAAGAAAGCCAAGAAAGTCAAGGACAAATTGGTGCAGTGGTGGAAGGCGAAAAAGAAGTTTAAGGGCGGTGACGGGAAACAGCATAAGCTTTATTTCAAGCAGAAAGGGAAAACGGCGAATATGATGGTAGCCAGTGATATTCAGACTTTTGCTGACTTTATGAAGCACATCAAATCTGTTGCGAAAACAAAAGACCAGAAAACACTTTTAAAACAAGCAGAAACAAAAGCTGCTGAGGCTGATAAAATTATTCAGCGTAGAACAGGTGCCGCTACGGATGATGCTACCAAGAAAAACCAGGAGGAAAAACAAAAAGACTTACAAGAAAAACTCAATGAGCTGAGCCCTATTACGGCACAGATATTTGGCTTCGCAGATGGGGAGCAGCCTGCTACAGAGGTCGATTTTGATAGTACAACAAAGGAAAAGGCAACGGTAGCAACCACTATGACTGCTACCGTACTTTCCAAGGTGGCTCGTAAAAGTGGTGACTCTGGCTCTTCACCTACTCAGGAAAAGCATACCCTTTTTGATAAATTAATATTAAGAAAAGAAGGGGCTCGATCTTACTATGTCCGCGGGCATATGCTAAATGATAACCTTCATGGGCCTGGTAAATGGTATAACATGACGCCATTGTCTCAAAAAGGAAACAAGGCCCACCTGAAGTCAGCAGAAAAAGCAGTTAAACGAGCTGTGCAATCAGGAAGTGTTGTCAATTACAAAGTGGAAGCTGATTATGGCCGAGGTGACCTGAGTGTTACTAAAGCCAAACTCAAAGAGAAAGGTATTGATGAGGCCAAACATGATGATATTATGGCCATTCGTTCTGCGGAACAGCATGTACCCACTAAATTAACGGTTTCAGCAACGCTATTGGTAAAAGATAATAAAGGGAAATTTACCAAAGAATCGAAGGTCTTGCTGAGTAGTAAGCCCATTACTAATGAAGTGGATACCAACCTGAAAAATTATGAAGTGGGGAAAGGAGAGGGCAAGAAAAATGTACATTTATTGAAAAGTAGTGCAGAAGAGATAGCTAGAAATACAGGAGTTTCTCTTGGTTTTGTGATTGAAATACAGAGGGTAGCTCTTGGAATGCCTACCATTAGTCAATACGATGATATCAAAAAAGCTATTGATGCGGATGCTAAAATCGCTAAAGCTTTGAAATCGAAAATGAAAAAAGCAGTGACAGCGATGCAGGAAGCCCGAAATGTTAAATTTAAAGATTAGTCTATGAATCCTTTAATGCTATGGGATGCGGAAATGAATGATGCTTTGGAAGGCGCAAAGGATGAGGGGTTGATCAATCTTGAAAAGGAATGGTACAATTTGCCCGTTAGTGACCAGGAGCAGTTGTCTGAATTGCCCGATATTATGCAATCACTTTATACTTACGCAAACGGCGTGGAGATAAGGTGGCGATCAATCCAAGATTCTTCTCAGGGAGGAAGACTCCAGTTTTTAGAACTTGAGCATGTCTTCAAAGATGGTTTGGGGCAGCTCTATGATACGGAAGATTTATTGGAGGAAGAACTGATTGAGTTTTTCAAACCCTTTGATTTAGTAACGGACGAAGCTGAATGTGGCTTTCTTCATCGGCCAGGTTTCGCATCAGAGTCAATTTATTATCATCGCACTGGAACGCCTCAACTCTATAACCTGGATATTGATTTCTCGGGCTACCTCGAAATGGCACTTGCTGCCAGGGTTTATTATTATTGGCCTAAAGTATTACTAGACATCCAATCGGGAACGAAAGGCGCAGAAACGGTTAACTTTAAGCAGAACATGCCTTTGATCTTTCCTGAATTCAACTGGGAAGCGTTTAAGGAAAAATACCAGTCACTACGTTTGTCCGTCAAATAGCCTTATTTTAGACCAATGAAAAGGATTTCGATTACCAATTTAGAACACGCTATTCGCTATCTGGAAGAGCGTATTTCTCAGCGACTTACAGTGCCTGAGAAAATTGCTTTTCCTGATTTTGATATTTCAGATGCCAGTGACCCATTTTTCCGAACCATAGCAGAAATGAAGCTTTCGCTAGAAGAATTCCTGATTCTTCTCATCGCGCTGGTCCCTCATGTTTATCCTGATTTCTTTGATCGAGTTGTTGCTAAAAACTTGAAAAAAGATAATGATTTACCTGCCTTTGGGGGTATAAAAACAGCGGAACAGCGCACCATGATGCCTACGGTATCTACTGCGTTATTTGTATTGGCAGGCGATGACATCCAAAAACGGATGGATCTCTTAACGCTCTTTAATCATCAACATCCGTTTTATCAGAAGCATATACTCCGCTTAGAACAACCGCGAATAGGAGAGTCTATGCTAAATCGCCGAATCATATTAGATGACGAGTATACAGAGCTGTTTACGCAAGGGTATGTATCACCACCTAAATTTAGTTCGTCTTTTCCGGCTCAACTGCTCCATACAGAACAAGAGTGGTCCGATTTGGTATTGCCGCCTCTTGTGCTGGAACGTATAGAGGAGATTAAAACCTGGATAGAGCAAAGTTCAACCTTGATGGAGGATTGGGGCATGAAGCGAGTACTTAAGCCAGGGTACCGTGCATTGTTTCATGGCCCGCCAGGGACAGGTAAAACGCTAACAGCCAGCTTGCTGGGGCGGTATACTGGTAGGGATGTGTTTCGGGTAGATCTCTCGGCCGTTGTTTCTAAATATATTGGCGAGACAGAGAAAAACCTCTCCCAATTATTTGATAAGGCTGAAAACAAAAACTGGATTTTGTTTTTTGATGAAGCGGATGCTTTATTTGGAAAACGTACAGGTGTCAAAGATGCTCATGATCGGTATGCCAATCAGGAAGTCTCTTATCTTTTGCAAAGGGTGGAAGAGTTTTCAGGGCTGATTATCCTGGCATCTAACCTTAAAAGTAACCTTGATGAGGCTTTTTTACGCCGCTTTAATACGATCATCCACTTCCCCGTACCTGATGTAAAGGAACGTCTGCAGTTGTGGCGTAAAGCGTTCCCGGATGCGGTAACTTTAGAAGTTGATTTGGTAGAAGTAGCAGCTCGCTACGAACTAGCTGGTGGCAGTATTATAAATGTGGTACAATATGCGTGTCTGAAAAGCCTGCAACGCAAAAGTAATGAGATCAGAATGAAAGATGTTTTGCAGGGGATTCGAAGGGAGATAGAAAAAGATGGCCGACTTTTTAAGTCCTTGATGTAAAAGAGAAACAAGCTGCCAGTTTCATCACCTCAC
>NZ_JBOEFX010000112.1:0-285 GCF_050633125.1 Lewinella sp. | reverse complement strand
ACCCTGTTTGTTCCGGACTCCCCACCCTCGAGACAAGAGGGCATGGCTGCCAGTTTCATCACCTCACAATGTTGTTGGTACTTATGTACCGGGTGCTTTCTTTTAAGCATCTAAAAAAAGAGCTGTGAGGGAAGGATTCGAACCTTCACGGGGCGGTTAGCAAAGATAAACCTCTCGACAAGTACGCGTCTGGTGCTGCCGTCGACTCCGTTTGTTTCGGTCTCCCCACCCTCGGGACCAGAGGGCATGGCTGCCAGTTTCATCACCTCACAATGTGTCGAAGTC
>NZ_JBOEFX010000111.1:0-27478 GCF_050633125.1 Lewinella sp. | reverse complement strand
GGAATACTTCGTTGATATCAATGGCACCGTTACCGTTAGCGTCGCCAGCAGGACGTACTTGCCATGCCTCAAAACGACGGGTGATAGAACCCCAGCCACATTCGTTGACCTGGATATTAGGTGTACGCTCTACGATAGTGTCGACTGCACAGTTATCCGTACCGCTTGCTCCGCCAAAAATGGCATCCATCATGATAGAAGTAGCAGCAAATTCCGTGTTGTAAGCGGCAGCAATATCGCCAGGGAATGCCAGTGGCAAGTTAGCGCAAGTCAAGCTTACGTTAGCAGGTGCGTAGCAGTATGGGTTCAGTTTATCTTCAGGTGTTACGACCATCCAGCAAGTGTTCTGGTTGCCAGACTGATCAGTTACACGTAGTTCAATAGTGATTTCATTGTTGACATCACAGCAGTAGAAGTCTACAAAGTTGCCCCAAGGGCTCCAACGGTTGGCACTTGCATCACAAGTGTTGTTGCGCCAGTAGTTACGACGTACTTCCAGGGTTACAGGGCCACAGTTGTCATTAGAACCTTCGTTAACATCATTCGCATATACGCGAGCGATACCTGTAATGCCGTTAGCAACATCACCACCACCGATAGATACGTTCAATTGGTCATCACAAGAAGCAGTAGGTTCGATCAGGTCACGAACAACCAGGTCGTAGGTAACACAAGTTTCGTTACCACAGCCATCTTCAGCACAGAGCTCAACGGTATGGTTACCGATAGGTACTTGTACGACAACGTTAGCACCAATATTTCCACCACGGAAGAAGCTGGTACCGTTTGCCAAAATCGTATAACTAGTAGCAGCGGCAGTAGAACAGCCGTTACCATCCGTTACCTGTGGGTTTGGCACTAAAAAGTTGGCCATACAGTTAAACGGAGAAGTAGACACAGAAATCACAGCAGGTACACCAGAGATGATTGGGCCGGTGAAATCACCAACTTTCACAAACTGGTTATAGATAATACTAGAACCAGGGTTACACCAGTCGATGATATTCCACTCACGACGGTATTTGTAAGAACCTGTACAAACGTTGATGCGAGGTTCGTCAGAATAAGAAGCACCAATGTTACAGTAAGAACTGTTTAAGTCGTGAAAACCGAATGCTGTACGAATAAAAGGATAACCAGTTACGCTAGCTGCAGGGTTATTATCAGGACCACCAACGGTACCGTCAGTAGCGAAGGTCTCGTCACATTCCATAACTGCAGTAAAGTTGGGGAGAATTACTTCTGCAATTAAAGGCTTACGGAAAGTGATAATCTGCTGACAAATATCAACACGAGGTGTACCAGTACAACCAGAGTTGTAACGATCAGCAGCGCGGAAAGTACGTGTAATCGTGACGTTACCACAATCGCCTGCTGAAGAAACTACGTCAGAAACGGTTACGAGGATATTACCACAGTTATCCGTTACCGTTGGGAAACCAGTGCGGCTCAGTATAGTGTTTAATGCAGGAGAGATCGACACGATATCACCTGTAGCGTTAACCACGTAAGTGGCAGGAGCAAGAAGGCGAACCTGATCGATATCTGTACAAACCAAGTCGAAAGTTACAGGTGCAACCTGGGTAGGGAATCCACCACTGATAGAACCATTTTCGCCAAATACTGCCACCGCATAGTTACCCGTCTGGTTGCTGGCCCAGCTGCTCACCATCAAGGTGTAGGTCTGACCATCCACCAAACTAGCAGACATACGAATAGTAGGATCAAAAGAAGTAATGAAACCGCTACCGCTTACGAGATCATCTGCCTGAGCAATGATGTTCTCACAAGGGTTAGCAGGGTTGAAGTTACCTTGGAACAAGGCCATGGTACCGTCACCCCAAGCAGTACCCATGTCAAATGTGAAAATACCTTGACCGGTAGGGTTGTTTACCGTGAAAGAGTAAAGATCATAGTAGTGGTTGCCCGCCAATGGAGGGAAAATCTCTAGGAAACAAGAGTAGTTAGCCAATTGAATACCTGCATCAGTACCAGCCAATGCGCCAGAAATGATCTGAGCGCTAAGGTCAACGGTAACTTCGTCGGTATTTGCAGGACAAACTACGACTGGGTCTGTTTTGTCTTCAGCGAAGATGTTACCCCAACAGGTGTAAACTTCTTGCCCGTTGTCTGTTACTACCACCATATAAGTGTGCGTACCACAACCGGCCAATACATTGGTGTTGCCACCATCAATTGTAACTACAATTTCGTCAGCACATTGGTAGTTACCAGTAAGTACCATACTCGGTGTTACGTTCGCTGCACAGTTGGCATTGAGTGTAACATTTACGTTAGCAATACAGCCTACTTGTAGAGGTAGTCCGTTACAGCCGGTCTGGCTGGAAAGAGGAGAACTGAAGGCGAAAAGGAAAGCCATCAGCATCACATCAAGGCGTAGGAATGCCTTGACAAATTGAAAGTCAATTTTGCCCATAGGATTATAATTTGTAAAAAATAAGAAAAGGAAAAAAGAAAGAGTAATTACCTGTAATACAGGCTTTTAAGTTAATTAAGACATGTTCATTTGCATACTTGCAGCAGCAAATATCAATGTATTTTTGATAATAAACTACAGTTGTATTAAAATTATTTTTTTATTTTTTTAGCTACTTCCAACAAGTGTTAAAAAGCTGGGTAAGTGGTCGTTTTTTAGGGTTTTCTGGAGGTAAGAACTATTACTTCTTTCTCTTTTTTAGAGGGTAGGCTAGAGGTCTCGTTTTAGAGGCTATATAAATAAAAAAAGACGACACCCCGTGAGAGGTGCCGCCTGTTAATGTGTTGTTCAATGTTAAGTTAATCTACGACGATCATTTGTTTCGTTGCTCGGTAATCGCCTGCCTCTACAGTGTAGGTAAATACGCCTGTGGCACCATTGATCATCTGCTTCGTCAGCTGAACGGTGTGATAACCTGAACTGTAATCTCCTTCGATGACCTGAATAAGTGCTCCTTTAGCATCACGAATTGTGATGGTTGCAGTTGCTTCTACGGGCAAGTCAAAGCCGATTATAGTACCTTCGGTGAAGGGGTTAGGCACGTTCTGATAGAGTACGAACTTACCCTGTTCCTGTGCTGAAGCAAAGAATGAAAGTCCAAAATCTGTGATTGTCCCATCACGGTAAGCTTCTGCTGCTGTGTAACGGCTACTCACTTGCAACAGATTACTCAGCTGGGCATCTTCATTGGCATGAAATACCAGACTGAAGAGTACTTCCTCAATTCCCGCGGCATTATTCGATTGGTTCCATGAAGTGGTAATCATTCCTTGATTTACAAATCGTAAACCAAAATTTTCACTGGTAGCTGCTCCGTATTCGATATCCAGTAGCTCCATTCCACTCCATTGTAGCGTCCCTTGGTAACCTTGTATGCTAGAGAGTTTTTCTCCTGTAAATGCTACTGTGTAAGTATTGCCCGCTTTTAGCTCAATGTCTTCCACTTCGAGGTAGAAAGCGCCATTGAGCGTCCGGTCATCGCTGACCAAAGCGTTGGCTTGCGCATTACCGTTGACATCACCTGTTTTCACACCAACGAAATCAGCATTTACCAAGGATTCTGACAGGTTATTGATATTAATCAACTCTGGGAAGGTTTCCTGCCATGGGTTGAGTGCATTCGGGAACACATAATCAGCGGGGACAAAGCGCCAACTGGTATTGTTGGTAAAGGAGGTCGTAATATTCAGCACCAGCTTACGAATATGGATCATATCCAGTGTAGTGATGGTCTCTGAATTGTTGACATCCGCAGCAAGTCGCTGGTAAGGAGTATCCAATGGATCAATATTGAGAATGTGCTTACTGATCAAAACGATATCAAAAGTAGAGACCCCATTTAGTGGATTATCATTATGATAAGGTGTCACCGTGTAATCTCCCCCAAGTTGAGGAACCTGGAAAATGAAAGCACCGTCCGTACCAGTGGTCATGTTCATTTGAGCAGCACCATTGATACTCACTTCTACTCCTTCGATGGTTTCGTTAGCGGTAGTCGTAATCACGCCTGCAATCGTAGCGTCATCCGGTCCATTACAGGAGTTATGCTCTTGTACCAGGACGTAAGTTTCACAGTAGTCATAATTTCCTTCTTCATCAAAGGCATAGATATAAACCACTGTTGTCTGGTCATCGTCTTGGGTTAATACCAAACCTGTATTCGTAGGATGTGGTACAAAGTCTGGATTGCCTTCCACCTCGGAAGCACGATAAATAGCGTACTTCGTAACACGTGGTAGACCACCGAATAATTCAGGTCCTTGACCTGTACAGTCAGAAATTGGAGAACCTTCGAAGTCACTGGCCCAGATCGTCATAGCGCAACCACCTTCAGCCTGAGGCATTAGGGTAACGGTCAATCCATTGATACATACAGGCGCTGGCCCTTTGCAGTCGATTACATCAAAGACCAAAGTTTCGCTGACCTGGTTTCCACAACCATCTTCAAACAATACCCGCACAGCGTGGTAGATATTATCGCCCATAGCGCTGGTAATAATCGGGAAGTTACCATCAAACGAGTAAGTTCCATCACCATTATCGGTGATATTGGCCATCACGTTGCCTGCGGCTCCTGCTTCAGCAAGAAACTCATTAGACTTGATGTCGCCATCGCCATTAATGTCTACTGCAAAGGCATCAAGCTCTGCTGACACCATGCTTATCACTAAGTTGCCAGCACCGTCGAATAGTTCACAATCATCCGTGATGGAGAAAGGAATGCTTACGGGAGCTTCACAGTTGCCGGTTACATCACCGAATTGGCCTGCTTCCAAGGTAGGACAAAGGTCTGTTGGGCCGCCGTATTCACCGACCGTTATTACTGGTACGGTAGAATCGTATACTTTTACAAACTGGGTGTAAATATAGCGGCCGTAGTTGGGCAATTGTGGTGAAGCACAGTTGTCCAAATCAGAATCGCCATCACGGTCCGTATGATCGCGATCAATACACAGGCCACCAGCGCTGGTGTAAGTAATTACCGGACGTTCGTTGCCTTCGACAGCACGATCTACAGGCAAGGCTTCCCCATCATCTTCGGTCATTCGAGCAAGTACATAGCCGGTGTATTCACCGTCCCATAAACACCAGTTGATGATGTCGTAGGTGATACTCAGCTTGTAGCATTCATCTCCTGTAGCGGCAAAGATTTCTGGTTCTCCAATATTTATGCTCAATACATCACAGCCGTCGGCAGTCGTGATAATTGTTGGCACATCAGGGGCACCACAATCAGCAGCAGCATCTTCTGGGAAATCGATCACGAAGTTGTGTACTTCCGTAATCGTAATTACCTGGCTACAGCTGTTGGTTGAACGGTAAACCTCGTTGATATCTATAGCTCCGTTATCATTCACATCGCCTTCTGGCTTGAGTTGCCAAGCTTCGAAGCGACGAGTGATAGTTCCCCAGCCACATTCGTTAATAGCGATATTTGGCGTGCGCTCAACGATGGTATCTACAGCACAGTTATCTGTACCTGTAGCGCCACCGAAGATGGAACTCATCATGCTAGAGGTAGCCTCAATATCTTCGTCATAAGCCGTCGCAATATCTCCTGGGAAGGCTAAAGGCAAGTCGTTACACGTCAAGGACACATCGTCTGGTGCGTAACAATAAGGATTGAGCTTGTCTTCTGGTGTGATAACCATCCAACAAGTGTTCTCATTGCCAAAGATATCCGTCGCCATCAATTCGATGGTTACCTCTTGGTTGATGTCGCAACAATAGAAATCGATGTATCCGTTCCAAGGGCTCCAGCGGTTAGCACTATCGTCACAAGTACCATCTCGCCAGTAATTCCGGCGAACAGCCAGCGTCACTGCGCTACAATTATCGTTGGAACCTTCGTCTATATCGGAAGCCAATATCCGGGCTTCTCCGTACAAGTCGTTTGCAATGTCGCCACCACCTAGCGATACAACCAATTGCTCATCACAGCTAGCGGTAGGTGCAATCTGATCTTCTACCGTAAGGGTATAACTACAATTGGACAATTTGTTACAAGCATCGCTAGCTAGGTATCGAATAGTGTGATCTCCTAAATCTAAGCCTGTCAAGACATAAAGATTATCGGGACGGTAGGTCAAAGTATCACCATCAACTTCTACCATATAAGTTACTGCAGAACAAGCATCGACAGACACCAACGGCGGCACCTGGTAGGTCGCCTCACAGTTGAATGGTGAAACGCTGATGGTTTGATCTTCAGGGCAGGTTAAGCCGGGTCCGTCAATATCCTCTACTCGGATCGTTTGCGTAAACTCAAGCACGCTGGCCAGCGGGGTAGGTAAGCATTGATTGATCACTCGCCACTGACGGAAGATGATGTAGCTGTTTTCACAAATAGTGAAGACTTCATCGTCGTAGTTCATCGCCGCAGTACAGTATCCCGCAGTATATAGGCTATGCCCATCAATTGTTGGTACACCAAGGCTATCAATGGACGTTAATGACGGATCATTTAATACTTCCCCACAGTCTAGTACAGGGTTAGTAATGCCGTCATAACTCTCAGGGAAGACAACCTGTGCCAAATCGAAGGAGGCCATCACAATATTTTGTACACATTGCGAGAAGTTGCCTACTCCATCCGTTACTGTCCAGGTGCGGGTAATGATCAAGCGTGGTTCGCCACAGGTGCCATTGTCTACGACTTCATCGTCGAATTCGATGGTAGCGCCACCTGGGACACAAGAGGTTACCACAGGGTAGCCAAGTGCATCCGGATGAGTTGATTCAATACAAGTCACCATCGCATCTGGTGGGCAGATGAATTCGGGCTCATCGTAGAAATCTACGTGTACGTACCCCCAGCAGCATAAGCCGGTGGCCGGATCACAAATCTCCGCGATAATGGTTTGTCCTACGAATTCCTCTCCAATCATCGGGGAAGTCGGAATTGGATCAACCCCGGTGTCAGGTAAGTCAGGATAAAGCGTAACAATGTAGTTGTCGTAACAACGGTAATCATTGCCGCTTAGCAACATATCTGCGGTAATGGTCGCTGTACAGTCTGGGCCTAAAGAAACGTTCTGATCGGCCACACAAGCGATATCACCAGTAGGGATGTGCTCTAAAACTGTCAAGTTATAGGTACACTCCGTTACATTGCCAGAAGCATCGGTAATGATCAATGTGATGATCGTATCACCAATTGGCACAGGTGTTCCCGGAGGGAAAGAGCTTAGTACGTATTCCGGACAATTGTCGTATTCGAAAATTGGTGTCGTCGGGTATTCGTTGGTATCACACTCTCCTGGGGCCAATTGAATAACCAAATCCGGTGGACAAGTGATTTCAGGAAACTGCGTATCCAGTACCGTCACTTCAAATCCACAAGAAGAGGTATTACCATTAGCATCCGTGAGGACGTAATTGACTTGGGTTACTCCTACGGTAAAGAAGTGGGTAAATGGTGTGTTCTCAGGGAAGATCGGCAAGGTTTCGCTTACTTCTACCGTACCGTCCTCAAAGGTGATGGTGAAGGCGATACTACCACCGGCACAGTTATCAAAGAGAATAGAGTGTAGCCAGGTAAATTCTGCACCACAAAGGTCGAGGTCATTTTCCAGGGTTTCATCTCCTTGAGCGTAAGCTTCGCGAGCACTGATATCTAGGCTCCACGCAGTCAAATCGGTTGATACGGTACTCACTTGACCGTTGTGTCCAATTTGTAAGATCCAAGTTCCTTGTACGGCTTTGCCGTTAAACGCTTCGATATTCCCTACAGGTACAAACGCATCACCACTGCCTAGGTTGGCACAGTTATCGAGGAAAGGATCGGCCAGTTCAGGGTCACCATCCAGGGTGAAGTCAAAGGCGTTACTGCCGGGGCAAATAGCATCGAGTAATTCGATGGCTGTTCCTTCCGGACTGATCAGTGTAAAAGTGAGGTTGCCAAAATCGCCACCGTTGCCTGCTAACAGGAGGTTCAAGTCTGCGATATTGAAGACATCTGTAACCGTAATTGGCAATTCTACACATTCCCCATAAGCCACCGTTGCAATTGGACCTGGGTAGTTGATATAATCTCCGTAAAGGCCACAAACTGGATTTTCATCATCAGCGACTTCTACGGTGAAGCTACATTCCAGGCGAGTGGTTGGTTGTGCTTGAATGGCCGTATGCTCGCCGTTGGGCACTGGCTGTGGAAGCATTGGGTTCAACGTTCCAATTGTTAGAGGAATACAAGCTTCACCGGGCACAAAGTCAGCCGCAGTATTGGTATCCCAAACGGTAGTACGGACGATACCGCCACCGTAAACAGGGCCAATAGCACCTGACCAGTAATCTGCCATCGTACGACCTGCAAGGTTGTATGCAGGAGGACCAAAGCCGCTGATGTCGTAATTATTCATTACTGCCATATCCAAGATCGAACGGGACAGGCTGACAATATAAGCGGTAGGTTCTGTAATTGGTAAATCCAAGGCGCCAGGAACATTGAATACATTGTTAGCTAGATCGTCATGACCGTCACCAAAGTGGATCGTTAATACGTCACCTGGAGCTAAAATGGCACCTGTTGGTACAGCAAAGGTTTCAGAACCACCAGCATAGACACGCTCAATCATTAAGCAGCTTACATCCAGGCTAGCAGAACCAAAGTTGGTGATCTCTAAAGCATCACGAGAACTCGCAGTCCCTGTTAGTGAGGCAGCAGCTGGTGCGCCATCTAGGCAGAAGTTGGTTACTTCTCTCGTTCCGAATTCACCACCTGCTGCAAGTATACCAGTACCTGTGCTAACCGTATAGCTACCGTTACCGGAAGCACAACAGATACCGTCAAGAGCAGTGTCTGTAATTACAAAATCATAACATCCATTAGGTAGACAAATGTTTTCTGAAACGGTAGTACCCGCTAAGCCAATAGCATAAGGCCCGCCTGATGCTATAACCGTACCATTGTTAGGTTCCGTAATAGCCCAAGCTGTCTCTGTTGGATTGTTGTCTAATAAAATTTCTACCGTCACTTCGTTGTCGGTACAGTTACACGAGGTGCAGACACTACCACCACAATCCTCATCTGTTTCGTCACCATTTTGGATGCCGTCAAAACAAGTAGGTGTTGTAGCGGGCGAGCCGTCAACAGTATTGCTCAACTCGTGAGTTACTTCTGTAATCAACAATAAAGGCATATCCTGAAGAGAATAGCTCACGGTACTGGTTCCGAGATCGAAGAAGTTACCGCTAGCATCGTCAAGACCGTTGGCGATCTCATTGCCGTCGGCATCATCAATGCGGTAAGCAACCGTCAGGTTAGGGAGGCAGTTGTCTTCAATATTAGACGGCGCGATATTGTCAACAACAGCTCCGCAATCACCTGGGTCGGTATCGGTGACCACATTGTCTGGGCATTCCCAAGTTGGTGGGGTATGGAAATCATTGACAACGATCTTCACATCACAACGGATGCTGTTGCCTGTTTCATCAACAGCTTCATAAGTGTTGATGGTAATACCAACGGGGTAAACATCACCAGAAGTGAGGCCAGTATCGTCAATTTGAGTAACGGTAACAGGGCCACAGTTGTCTTCAGCTAAAGGCAAAGAATAGTTAGCGAAAGCAGAACACCAGGTTGGTGGTGCATCTACAATTACTGCAGGCTCAGGGCAGTTGATGAAATGCGGAGGATCATCATCTATAACGGTAACCGTAAAACTACACTGGGTAAAGTTTCCTACAGCATCCTCTGCGTAGTAAGTTACTGTTGATACGTTTTCCGTTGGTGAATGATGTTCAAAATCATACTCTCCGTAAAATTGATCAGGTAGCGGCATCGTGATATCAGGGTTCAACAATGCAGTAAGATCAAATGGCCCAGCAATGGAACCATCGGGATTTTCGATGGTGTAGGTATAAAGAATAACATCACAGTTATCGGTTGGTAGTGTATGAACCCAGGTGTCTTGCACTTCGCAAGCAGGTTCATTTCTGGTGTAGAGTGTGACTGCGCCTAGTGCGGTGCAATCGATCATAGGTGTTCCCGTTTCGTCATCGTTATCACAGGAACCTGAGCGGAATAGTTCACAACCACGGGCATCCACAATGGTAAACGACCAGGTAGGTTGCGTATAGTCAACCAAGAGGTTACCAAGGTCTTCCGTGAAATCGTCGATATTGTGTCCATTGCTGACATCGAAGGTATATTCACCATCGACATCATCTGCAACGCCGTCGCTGTCTACATCGAATTTGACGCCACCATATTGGATAGTGTAAGGCTCTAGGCCTCCGGTAATTTCTCCTAAATTAACAATCCGATCATTTTGCTGAATACACTCACACTCCGGCGAGTCCATCTCCAAAGGTTGGCGGAGTTCGAAGGTGGTGTGGACAATTTCCAGACATCCGGTAAGTGCGACATTTGAGTTTTGAGGAACGTTGTCTACACCTGGCAATACGAGTACGTAAGAAACGGTTACAAAACCTGTTCCTGTTCCTGGTGTATAAACACCTCCTTCTTCCACACTACCTGCGTCAATAGATGCTGAACCTAAGGCAGGAGCAAATGCAGTAATACCAAATCCACCCAGGGCATCGCCTAAGTAGGGGTTGTTTTCAACATCTTCATGACTAAGGACGGTACCGTCGGGTAAGGTGATGGTTAGATAGTTGGCGAAATCTAACTGCTCAGGGTTGTTTGCTTCCAAACACAGTTCAGGAATATCGAAGTCGAACTGAATACCTTCAAAGAAATCAATGACCTGAACCTGTGCAAGACAAGTGCTGCTATTACCCGCATCGTCTGTTACCCGAAGGGTTACCAGTCCATAACCGTTCTCGGTACAATCGTAGCTTACGGAAGGAGCAAAAGTGCCGCCTGGTTTAGCTATTTCTATAGTTAAATCAGTATCACAATTATCAACGCTTCCTCCATCTACAAAATGATCTCCAGTTAAAGGATCAGCTGCAAATACGGTAACATTTCCGGTATTATCCAAACGTACATCAATATCCGTACAAAGCGCATCAGGGCGTTGACCATCAATAATGGTTACAGTAAAATTACAAGTTTGGGTTTCATTGGCATCCATAACATCACCATCACCGTTGATATCGACCTGCATGGTGTAGGTAACCGTTGAAACGCCAAGCGGAAACACCAAGCCACTTGCATCATTATGTGTTCCACGGTTAGCCAGGCTATAGGGCGTCGAAGTGCTGGTAGAAGTACCATCAGCGAAAGCTACACTGTAGTTGATGACAGAAGCACAACTGATACCTTGTAAAGGAGCAAGCCCTGTGACCACTGCCGTACATTGGTCAACATCGGTTTTAATTTCGGTGTTTGCTGGGCAATCAAGCATTGGATCACCGGGCGAAACGATTACATCAAAAGTACAGGTAGATTCAACACCAGAACAAGAATAGGCAGTGTAGGTTACTGGATAGGTCCCTGGGTCAAGGTCAGAGCCAGGTATAGGGCCTGAAGTTTGATATACACCTGGTTCTGTAGGTACAATTGCGGCAGTTGGTGTACCATCATAATTAGTGTCGTCAGTGCCCGCGGTTCTTCCTATATAAGACAAGACATCTCCTAAACAGCCATCGTATACAACAGGAATCGACCAATTTACTTCGGTGTCACAGATGCCGTCTTCAGAGAAAACGTAACCATCTTCATTACAATTGGCAAATACTGGAGGAGTACGATTTAATACGGGGATTTCGATGGTTTCTTCATCGCTGAAAGCCAATTCTACATTACAAGAAGCTGCTGCCAGTAAATCTTCAATGATTACCCCAACCAAAGGTATTGCACCAATCGGTAGTAACTCTAATAAGTCGAGTGATTCTTCAGTTACGCCTCCACAATATCCCGAAGGAGCAAAAGGGAAAGCGGTAACGTTACGGATTGTTATGGTACCTATTCCTTCCTCAATATTGTTGGGTACACATCCTTCTTGCCCGACTACAGGGAAGGTGTACTCATCAACAATAAAATCAAAAGCACCATCACCATCGGTATCTGCGACTACAATACCGCCACCACCATCACCACCAACTAGAGAGGATAGCGATGTGGCCACAATTTGTCCTACCGTCTGATCACAGGCATCTTCAAAGCTACCTAAAGGGATAGGATCAAAACAAAAGCGTCCTACAACTGGAATACGTGGTGTACATATTTCAAATGTGATGATATCACAGATAACACTAGTTGCAGAGTTGAGTTCACCAAGCGTAGGCCCGCCAGCGGCAGCATCACCTAGAGATCCGGGTAAACTGCCACGGTAAGTAAAACAAACTTCGGTATCGACACAAGTTGCGACTCCTGTGGTCATCGTAATCCCTGCATCAATAAACTGGGGACCATTTAATTCAAAGAAACTACAGGATAAAGCAAGATTGGGATTTGTCGTCACAGGGCAGACATCGGTAGCAGTGGAAGAGGGTTCACAAATACTTGAGAAAGGTGCATTTGCGCCACATTCGACTCCATCGTTGAATACAGTAAAACTCTTACAAATAGTAGAAGAACACGGACTAGGAGGAGTGATACCACTACAGACCGGTGGAGCTGCTGAAGTTTCTGTCATGCAGATGTTGTAAACAATAGACCCAACAGTATTCGGGGCAGTAAGGCTAACCACACCAAAACCAGTAGGCGTGCCGTTGACGGTTAAGGAAGCGGCGCCACTGGTGGCACTAGTATTTGTTACCGTCACATCTGCTGTCCCGCCTGCTCTACAAGCAGAGGTGGGCGTGTCATTTGCCTCTGAAGGGGTAATAGTGAAGGCTGGTTCTGGCTGTACGGTGATTAGTAATCGTGCTTCATCACTGTAAGGAGCGTTACTACATCCGTTGGGATTTGAGACTGTATATCTCACCAAAAAACAGCCTCCATTGGGAGGTACGGTAAGAGTAGAGCCACTAAGGGTAGCTGTACCTTCTTGTAAGCTAAAAGTGCCCCCATTGGTATTAGCACCCTGAAACATGACGCTCAAATCAATCGTTTCTCCTCCACGCTTACAGTTTACAACTGTTGGTTGGAGATTTGCGACAGGAGCAGGGAAGATTTCAATATCCGTGTTTGCCTGATAGACACAACCATTGAACTCATACTCATATACGATCGTATAGCTTCCTGGTGAAGTATTAGATACGTCCAATAGGCCCGTATTTACATTGAACCCAGGCGTAGACGGATAAATCGCATAATTGGAATTGTCTCCGGCTACTGATCCCGCACTGGGTTGCCCCACAAAGGTAACATCGGTACCATCCTGACATCGGTCGGAAGGACTATTTAGGGTAATATCCACAACATAGTCGAAATTCGCAGAAACTACTCTTGCGTTAAAATCATCGGGAGCATCAGTTCCAGGATTACTGGTCCAGCCAGCACCAAAATTATTGTAGACGATATCAACATCGCCATCATTTATTTCATTATCCGCCGCTAGGGTTGGAATAATAAAATCTCTACATTGTTGACTCCCAATGGTAGGATTACTCCCGAAACCTCCCGTTGGAAACGTCTGTCCAGCAATTACTACATCAAAAGTTTCATTACCATTTCCCATGTCTCCCCAAAAGCAAATCCTCACTGTCATAGGAGTTTGTAAAGTGACGTTATCTCCTAAACCACTGAGTGCTATGAAGCTGGTGGTAAAGGGAGGAGTATCAGTATCAAAATCTTGACTGAGAGTCGCCGCGGGCCCCATGGAATAATTACAAATTACGGGCGTCTGAGCATTTAAGATACTCAATAGGCCGAGCATTATTAAAAGGGACAAGAACTGTCGCCTTTTTAATAGACATAGAAGTCTACTATTACTTTCTTTGTAGAAGTTGGTTTTCATATAAAACATGAGATTATAGAGGTAAAAAATTAAATCAGCGGTGGGTTCAAAATCCTTGTTATAAAAAAAATGGTCGTCAGGTCAAAAAAATCTACATCAAAATTACAAGCCAACAAAGGCTTTGGTACTATTTTCAATCCGCTTTCTGGTGAAGAGGCAAATCCTCCTTGCGAACGGTCAAAAACGGCTACTCATAGGTATTCACCCCAGTAGTCGAATCATTTCTTCCAGGTTTTTCCGCTTTGCGCGGCTTAGTGGAACCAGATGTTCTCCAAGGTGCAATTCGCTTTTTTCAACCTCCCAGGCGGTGAGCGCGTAAACATTGATGATAAAACTCCGGTGTACGCGTAGAAAAGACATCCCAACTAAGGTAGCCTCTAACCTTTTCAGGGAAGTATAAAGCAGCTGCGTTTCACCTGAGCTCAAATACACCCGTACATAATTATCCTCGGCTTTAAGCAATAGAATATCCTTCGGCAGCAAGCGTTGGTACTTGCTGCCATTACGTAAGAAAATCGGATTCACTGATGACATGCTCTGGTGGTTTTCTTTCATTCTATGGTATATATCCGATGAAGAAAGCCGATGTCACATAATCCGCCCATCTTTTTTTACAAATTATTCTCCCATCAAGATGAAGGGAGCCCAGTTGCGTGGTATGCTGGTATTGGCATCGGAGAGTAATTGCAATTTTGCTTTTCGCAAAGCAGCACCATAATCATCTCCCTTTGCCAGAAAGGAATAAAAGTGAATCATCAATTCACTACTATATCGATCATTGATTCGCCATAGGGTGGAAATCACATTGTTGGCGCCGGCATAGATAAAAGCCCGATTGAAGCTTAGCATGCCTTCGCTACCAGCTATCTTTCCTACGCCACTATCACAACTACTCAGTACGACCAAATCTGCGCGGACAGGGCTGAATTGTACTTCACTGATAAAAAGCAGGTCGTCTGGCGAATCATTGCTTACATTACAAGCTAAACCCGAATGGAGAACATCTTCCAGGTTGGCAAAACCATGGGTAGCAATGTGTATATATTGAAAAGGCTCAGCGGAAATAGCACTAAGTATTGCAGTTTTTGTAGCTGCTTTATCAAGTAATAGAACCTTGTGAGCATTGGTGGGTAGCGTGGCACTGACCTTTTTTACTTCTTCCCTCGTGGCTGGCAAGGGAACAAAAGCATCCTCGAAAATACTACGCATCAAGGAATCTTGAGCAAAGGGCAGTGACCTCGTTGCCGAAGATGCCTTCGGCTGATCATTGAAGACTGGTGCAAATGCTAAAAGCGATTGATTGTCAATGTGTTCTCTTTTTCTTACCAGAGAGTAGGCGGTAGCCGAATAGTGATAACTGACTTCGTAATCCTTGAGTAAAAAGGGCATTGCATCAAAAGATATCGGCAATTCAACAGGTGAAGAAAGAAGGCTTTCAAACGGTAAGTCAGACAATCCATTGTCGGGAATAATCAATAGTTTTTTATTTCCTTTAAGATTGGAAGCCAAAGGAGCTAGCAAGGCCTCATACAATTCATTACCCAGCACCGTAAATTCTTTTTGCTGGGCGTACTGATATAAAAAAGGGCTTTTTAATAAACTCAGATAACGATCTACTTTTTCCGTTAATTCCTTGAGATTATCTACGGGAAGGCTTATGATATCCTCACTAGAGCGCGTAAGTACAAAAGCATAAGTTTTTTCTTGACTCATGAAATAATTCACTAAAACCATGCCTTCTGATAGCAATGATTTTGCTTGATCTATGTTTACGTAGGGAATTGCATAATAATAATCTGATTGCAGAGGGTAATTTTTTCTCAATTCTTCCACAATCCCTGTCATCTCCTCATTTCGTTGCAAAAGTTCCTCTTGATAATGAGAAATGCTGTCACCTTCTGCTCTATCTACTGCTTGCTGGGCTTGTACCAGTTTTTGCTGGACGGTATGCAAACGTTGGGTGAAATCATCCGGCAGGGTTGGCTGTGCGATAGACTTCACGAGGCCTGCTGCTTTTTTCTTCTCAAGCGCCAGGAAAGCATTTTGCAAACTAGATCGGTTGGTATTCAGATGATAGAAGTCCAGAAACAGCTGTGTTTCCAATTCCAGTGCCGAGTTGACAAATCTGTTGGAAATAGAGAAATATTGACTAAGTTCAAAACCTCTCAGGTCACTTAATCCATCGGTAGCTAGGGCTTTGGTTAAGGATGATGTTTGTTGGGCTTGCTGCATCAATACGACGTTCCCACTTTGGCGGCCCAAGGTTGCTTGATAGAAGGCTTTTCTATATAAAATATGGACAGCCCACCCTCGATTGGTATAGATATCAAAAAGCGTAGGGTTCATTTCAGGTGATTCCAGGTCAAAAGACGTGCAAACATTGACCAATGCCTTCTGTGCTGCTACTAGAGCTGCGGGATAATTATTTTCTGCGGCTAGAATACGCCCCTCCAAATTATACAAGGCAAAATGAAAACTGGGACGTAAATATTTAAAAGCCTCCTGCATATTTTCTTTTGCTCCTTTTATATCATCGTAACGCAGTTTGCTCGTTGCCAAATTATAGAGTGTCACCCCCAAATTCCCAACTTCACCAGATTTCTTTATTTCAACAATAGCTCGCTCAGCATAATAAATCGCACGCTCAAGATTGGGTTCAAGGTCGTATACGCTTGACAAACTTAGATAAGCTTGCCCTAGCGTATAGCTATCAGTTGTATTATCAATGCTTTTGAAGCACAATGCCTTTGCTTGTTCAAACTGTCCCAATTGCCCATAGGCATAGATTAGCCTTGTCATAACAATTCGCCTAATATCCTCCCACAAAGCTATTCTCTTCTCATCCATCGCCAGTGCTTGATTAGCATAAGCAATGACCTGCTCGTAGTTTTCCTCTAGTAAGGCCAAATTTGTTTTGCCGAAGAAAAGAACAGCTTTAAAAGCCTCTAAGTCGGGCCTTATGTCAAATAGGGTAGTTAATTCAGTTATTTGAATTGCTAATTCTTCTCTTCGAAAGCCCTCTGTTAGTGTGATTAGATAAGAAGTTTTAAGTAGAAAGTAACGCTCGTTCTTATCAGTAAGCCCCTCTAACGCTTTTTTCATCAGTTTGGGCCCTTCTTCTGTATCGATTAAAAAAAATGCTTTTGCCCAATTGGCCCATATATTACTGGGGTGAAACTCATCATTGAAATGCGTATTAGCTAAAGCAGTAGCCTTTTCTGTATAGTTAGCCCAAGTACTATCCTTAAGGTTGTATAAAGTAAATGCGAGTCGACCATAGGCCATAATCAATTCTTCACAAAAAGGTTGCTTTTCATAAGCAATTATTTGTTGTCTTGCTTGAGGAAGGAAGGATTCAAAAGTGGTGGTTTTTATGGCATTGATTAAAGCAGCCTCTGCGTCCGTTTCCGTTACTTGGGCTTTCACTAAAAAACAGCACGAAAGCATTAATGAAAGGATATAATATTTTTTCCACATGGAGCTGGAATAACTGTTTTTAAACTTTTTGCAAAACTGCAAAATATAAAAATCTATTTTTGCTTCAACGAACAATCAGCAAAACTTGTGTTGGTGCAAAGAAAATACATTGATGGTTTACTGACTCACGATAGCAAGATTATCGAAAGTATTTACCGTAACTATTCGCACCGTATAGAGCATCATGTTGTGCGTAGCGGGGGATCATCAGAGGATGCTCGTGATGTTTTTCAAGATGCCTTGGTGATTATTTATCACAAGGCGCAATCGCCTGATTTTCAGTTGACAAGCAGGTTTTATACCTTCTTGTTTGGCATTTGTTTTAGGCTATGGGAAAGAAAACGTAAAAAAAAGTCATTCCAGACTATGACAATCCCAGTGGATGCCGGATATATTTCTGACGATGATATTGAAGAAAAAATATTTGAGCGAGAGCAGTACAAAATTTTCCTTGCTGCTTTCGAAGAACTAGATCAAATTTGCCAGCAAATACTCACCCTCTTTTTTGCTGAAAAAAGCATGGAAGAAATAACCCAACAAACAAATCTTAAAAACGCCCATACGACGCGTAACCGAAAATATCGCTGTCAGAAGAAACTGGAAAAGCTAGTAAAAGACGATATTCGATTTCAGGATTTTTATAAGTAATAAACGACTGTTGTACTTTGGACGATCAACTCATTATAGAACAATACGTAGCCGGGAAGCTTACTCCGGATGAATGTGCGGCTTTTGAAAAACGCCTCGCCCAAGAGCAAGACTTGGCTGAAAGCCTCCGCTTGTACCAAATGACCCAACGGTTTATGGCCCAGCGCGAACCTGTTTTGGAACAATTGCTCGATACGATGGGAAATAAATATTTTCCCGCCAAGCCCTGGTATACCAAATGGATAATTTGGGCATTTACGGGATTGTTGCTACTAGCAGTAGCCGTACTATTCATCATTTATAATGCAAAGATTCCTGCTCCATCCACTGATTTACCCACAGAAAACAAGCCTGCTCCATCCGAATTAGCCCCTAGTGCTACACCTCGTCTACTGGATACCGTGAAGACACCGGCTCCTATATCCAAAGAACCTGAGCCTAGCTTTACACCATCAACACAAACCGATAAACCACCAATTGCAGCTATAGCCTCCTCCGTTTACAAAGCGAATCCTATACTTGAAGGGCTTTGGCAAGAACAGTTGCGTAACAATCAATATTTCGAGTTATTGAACCCCAATCGGGATACTATTTTAATCACCCAACAGCAGATGGTCATTCAATTATGTCTACGTACCACCTTTCCGCCACCCTATGAATTACGGGTCTACAGCAATGAACCATCCGACTTTTACAATGATAATCGTTCATTGAATACCATAATTACTGAAGCTATTGGTCAAGCAGACACTTTTATAGTCAATCATCCAATAAACCTGCCTCTCACTGAAGGATTATATTATTGGTTATTAGTAAATAAAGCAGAAGAATTATTAACGGTAGGGAAATTTAATATAGTGAAGTAAGCAAAAAAAAGCGTTGCCCAAGTGGACAACGCTCAGTATATACTCAAAACTACTCTCAAATCTTAACGGTGCAACTTCTCCTTGGGTTTTACCAATTTCAGCTGCTCGTTATTTTCTTTCATTGATTCACCAATCTGCTGGCTAGCGACAAAGCTGGCCGTCATTTCAGCGAGCATATTACTGCCTGCTGCGGGAGAATTAGGAAGCATAATCAGGTTGCTATTGGCATTCTCGCCCATCGATTGTAGGGTGTCATAATGTTGTGTTACGACGATCAAGGCTGAGGCCTCTTGCGAGTTGATACCTACTTTGTTTAGCACTTCTACACTTTCCTCCAGACCACGTGCAATCTCGCGACGCTGATCGGCAATACCTTGTCCTTGCAGGCGCTTGCTTTCTGCTTCGGCTTTTGCTTTAGCAACGATCCGGATACGCTCAGCTTCCCCTTCATATTCGGCAGCAAGCTTTTCGCGCTCAGCGGCGTTGATACGGTTCATTGCATCCTTTACCGTATGGTCAGGGTCGATGTCTGTAACCAGTGCTTTTACGATGCCGTAGCCATAACCTTCCATGGCTTCTGCCAATTCTCCTTTGATGGCATTAGCAATATCGTCTTTGCGTTCGAAAACATCATCCAACTTCAACTTGGGGACTTCTGCACGAACGACATCGAATACGTAAGCGTTGATTTGCTCGTAAGGATTTTCTAGTTTGTAAAAAGCTTCGTACACTTTATCAGCGGAGACAACGAACTGAACACTCACTTTTAGTTTTACGAAAACGTTATCCTTGGTTTTGGTTTCCACCAAAACATCGAGCTGCTGGATTTTCAGGCTAACACGGCCCGCTACGCGGTCTACAAAGGGAATTTTGAATTGGAGCCCGGAGCTTTTGACACTCATGAAGCGGCCAAACCGTTCTATCAAAGCGGCTGATTGCTGCTTGACGGTAAAGATGCCGGATAATAAGATCATTAGGAAAATGACTGCGACAATAGGTACTATTGGAAGCATTATAATATTGATTTTGATGACTGTTAAAACATTAAACTATAAGTACAAAGCACCATTGTATTGCTCTTTTACTTATAGTACCAATATACAGCAATTTGTTCTTACAGTCGTGGTTTTGCGATGAATGAACAGGAATATTCGATAAAATGCTATTCGTTGTAAGTGCTTTTCAGGCCTTCAATAAAGTGTTCGATATAAGGATAGCTTTCAGTAGCATTTGGAATAACTAATAATTTGGTGCTTTGAACATCATAAACGCTGGGACGAAGCCATTCTAGCCAAGTGGTAGGTTTCCAGAGGTGTATGCCATAAGGAGTAAACCGTATGTCACTCACTTCTGAAAAGTAGAAAACTTGGTAATTACTCAAAGTGTATCGAACAACCCTATCATCAAAAATAACAAAGGTTATATTCGCGTACGCTTTTAGGCTAGTGTACTTGTTTATCTGGCGAGTCTTCCAGTAAATAAAGACTATACTTAAAACTAAGCCTATGGAAAGCAGTCCGCCGTGAAAAAGCATAGACAAGTACAAAGCGCTAAAAATCATGAGAACATACCCACCACAGCCCAGCGTATTTTCCCAACGCTCTGCCTGGAAACGTTGCCGTTCCCATTCCTTTTCATCATTTTTGAGGAAATGGATGACACCGCCCTCTTTACTGAGAAAATTGGGCTGGATAAAATCGCTATCTAGTGTCATGTTTTTGTTTGTAGTTTATTTTTGTAGGTATTTTTTGTTTTACTTAATGTTTTTTACTAATTTTGACGCGTAAGTTAATGACCAAAATACAACTTACACATCGAAGGAACACACCTCTCACTTGGTCAGTGAGTTAATTCATCGTTTTTTTTAACGCAATGTAGGCCTCTTTTCAGCTCACTGAAGAGAGGGTGTGATAGCGTGTCTTTTGCTAAGATTAGCAGGAGATGTGCGGTGTTCGGGCTGGAATTCACCAGATATAGGGTGGGTCCCGCCGTGCGGGCTATGCGCCTACCTCTGTTACTCTTACTGCATCTACCTCTTCGAAATCATCTCTATATTTCAAGCTTCGTGAATTTTGTCAATCAACACCCAACCATATAGGGATCATCTCCTGTCTTCCTTAAAAAAGTATTCATCCAAATGAAACCATTAGCATTCTTCCTTGTTCTTGCGACCTTTAGTATTGCTTGTTTCCAATGCGAAAAAAACAATACACCTCCTAATCCAACCCCACCAATTGATTTCGATTGTGCCGATCACCCGAGTGTTTGTGAGCTGACAGCTGCCAATGGGCACTTCGCTATCGATCTGTTTAAAACCATTAATGCACAGGATACGGAAGATGCTAATATTTTCATCTCGCCATTTAGTATTTCTACGGCTTTGTCGATGACCATGAATGGTGCTAACGGTCAAACTCTCACGGATATGCAAACAGCACTCCGAACGGGGACGATCAGTTTGTCTCAGATCAACGAAGCATATCAAACTTTACTTGATGTGCTTCCGCAGCTAGATCCTGCAACACGACTTAAAATAGCCAATTCTATCTGGCACCAGAATGATTATCCCGTATTACCGGCTTTTTTAGCTACTAATACAGACTATTATGCTAGCGAGGTTCTTCCTGTTGATTTTAGAGAGGCAGACGTCGTTGACGAAGTAAATGCATGGATAGAAAACAATACCGAAGGATTAATTACGGATGCTCTTAGTGAACTCCCTGCAAATGTAGTCATGTTGTTGATCAATGCGATTTACTTTCAAGGAAGTTGGCAAACGGAATTTGATCCAGAAGATACTCAACTCGCTGAATTTACGAGTCCAAACGGCCCGGTAGACGTCGAAATGATGCACATAGAAGAGTCGTCGTTCCGCTATACTAGCAATGAACTGTTTCAGGCTATTGATTTGCCTTATGGAGATTCGATCTATTCGATGAGTATTTTTCTTCCTCGTGAAGGCCATAATTTAGAGGATGTCATCACTGAATTCAGCCCGGAAAATTGGGAAACCTGGCAGACACAAATGGCCCCAAGTGATGTTGAACTCTTCTTGCCTAAGTTCAAATTGGAATACGAGATCAAGCTAAAAAGTGTCCTTAGCATGATGGGCATGGACGAAGCCTTTTCAGATAGAGCTGATTTCTCACAAATGATCAATGGCGGCGGTGTGAAAATTGATGATGTTATCCACAAAGCTTTCGTAGAAGTCAACGAAGAAGGAACGGAGGCTGCCGCTGTGACGGTGGTTGTTATTGTCAATACTTCTGTACCTGTAATTCCTGTATTTCGTGCAGATCAACCTTTTGTTTTCGTAATTCACGATAATAAAACGAAAAGCATTCTCTTTATGGGCAAGGTTACCGATCCTTCTTAGAGAGAAACTGGTGGATGCTGAAGTCTCTTAGGCTACTTCAGCATCCACTAAAACGCTACTACTAGCTTTTTGCTTTCATTTTGTGGCTAAACAGCTTTCTGAACTTACTCACTTTCGGAGTAATAACGAAAGTACAATAGGGGTTTCGTTCTCCTACTTTACTGTAATAACCGTGATGGTATTCTTCTGCCGGAAAGAGTTCTTCAAAAGGCGCGATTTCCGTCACAATGGGTGCATCCCAAACCTTCGGTGCATAGTCAGCTTTAATTTTTTCTGCTATTGCTTTTTGGGCTTCATCGTGGTAAAAAACGACTGATCGGTACTGCGGACCTACATCGTTTCCTTGCCGGTTCGGAGTTGTAGGATCATGAGTAGTAAAGAAGATCTCCAGAATTTCCTGGTACGATGTTACCGAAGGGTCAAAGCTCACTTGTACAACTTCTGCGTGTTTGGTTGTACCCGAACAGACGGTTTTGTAATCTGCAGTGGCCTTATCACCTCCACTGTATCCTGACATCACGGCGTGTACGCCTTCGACTTGTTCAAAGATGGCTTCCACACACCAGAAACAGCCCCCTCCAAGGGTTGCCAAAGCGAGTTGATTGCTCATTGTATTTGTTGTTTTCTTACCAAAACAGTTTAGCAACTATACTGGTTGCGAAGAACGAGAAATTTGTGGGTGGAAAGGCTCCAACGCTGCCACGTAGCTCAAAAACTTATGTAGGGCTTCGCGCTTAGCTTCATCCAGGTTGTAACTGATATAAGAAGTAAAATAGGTTTCTAAATCAAAAGAAGGATCTGGAGAGGGGAGCAATAATTTCAATTTGGGAATGGCTGCAATCCCTGCTTTTAGGGCTTCGTTGAAGGCCAACTTAAATGCTTCTGGCAAACTTTGCGTACTTACCCAGGCGGCAAAAACAAAAGGTAAACCGGTGAGTGATTGCCAGGCCAAGCTGAGATCATAAACATAAGGGAAACTACGCTCAAGCCCAATTGTTCGGTCACCGATAACTACGCCAGCAATGTTGCCTTTTATTTGGTTGATATAGCCTTCTTTTGCTTGTAATAACTTAGGCGTGATACGCCAGTGATCCCGCAATAATACCCGAGACAATGCCACCGAACTACGAGAATGATGGTCGAGATACAAAGCTGTAATTTCTTCAATAGGAACCTCGCTGTAGATATTCACGGTCTTTACCTCGCCTACAGCTCCAATGCAATAATCTGAAACCAAATGCCATTTTTTCAATTCTGGTAAGATGGCTACAGGAGTGAGTGCTAAATCTACTTCACCTTCTCGAAGTTTTCGGGCACATTCACTAGGAATATCTAAAGAAAGCTCTACCTGATCTGCCAAAGGGCTATTGAGTAAGCCATACAACAAGGGCTTTGTATTCAAGTAACTTACTGCAGTGATCTTGATCTTTCTCATTTGTTAATTTTCCTTTTCTGATAATGGCTTGTATACTACCTTTTGCTTCGCCATTGTTCTCCCTCTTTTACCAGCAAATGGCTGGTATCGTTCTCTAAGGTTAGTTCAAAACGTCGGCCTTGCTGCTTGGCAACCCAAAGTCCTGTATTGGAATGGGAATAGTTATTCATATTTGCTAAAGGCTCTTCTTTTAGCACACACATTAGTCCACGCATTGCGCGGCCATGGGAACAAACAAGAAGGAGTTCTTCTGTTCTTTGTTGCAAGTGCGCCACAAATACTTCAAGACGTTGCTGCAATTCCAAGGCAGACTCACCATTAGGCATAGCGGCATGATAGTCTCCGCGTTGCCAGGCACCAGTGACACTGTCGTACTCTTTTTTACTTTGTTCCGTAGCAGCCTTCCCCTCGTGATCTCCCCAGCCCATCTCGTTGATTTCGGGATGTTGTTCCCATTGCAGGCCTTTTAAAAGAAAAGGGTCAATCGTTTCATGGGTGCGTTTCAAACTCGAAGTCAATACTTTTGCAAAAGGAAGATGCTGGTACTTGTTGTAAAACGCCAAAGCTTGACTCCTGCCAGTCGCATTCAAAGAAGTATCAACCCCTCCTCCTTGGACAATACCCTGTAGGTTGTAATCTGTTTGCCCGTGCCGAAGAATATAGATGGTTTTGTCTGCCATGATCGAGGGTTTATTAAAAATTGTCAGAGAAATTATTTATTAACTACTGGCAGGCTCACATATCCACGAAACTGCTTGTCATCTTCAAACACTTCATCGGTATAGTCTTTCACTACTCCATAAAGCGTATCCCGTTCGATAGGCTTGCGACCAACCGCACGGATAAGCTTCACCAGTTGTTCGGTACTCAGTGCGGGAGTTTGTTCTTCTGAACCGGCCATCGAGTAAATTTTGGTAGTGTCATCAATGGTTCCGTCAATATCATCTACACCATAGGCCATGGACAACTGAGCGATCTCCCTTCCAATCATCGGCCAATAGGCTTTGATATGATCAAAATTGTCCAAGTAAATGCGGCTGATGGCGTAATTGCGCAAGTCTTCAACAACGGTACTTTCCGCAATATGCGACATCTGGTTACCTTGATTACGAAACTTCAGTGGGATAAAGGTTTGGAAGCCGCCCGTCTTATCTTGTAACTGTCGGAGTTGCTCAAGATGGTCAACCCGATGCTCATATTTTTCTACATGGCCATAAAGCATAGTTGCATTGGAACGCTGCCCCAATTCGTGCCATATTTCGTGAATCCGTAGCCACTGTTCTCCGGTACATTTTCCTCCGGCTATTTCGTCACGAATCTCAGGATGAAAAATTTCAGCACCTCCACCAGGCATAGAGTCAAGGCCAGCCTCTTTCATTAGGCGCATGCCTTCTTCATAACTCACTTTACCTTTCTTGAAAATGTAGTGATACTCTACCGGTGTAAGGGCCTTGATATGCAGCTCAGGACGGTGTGCCCTAATAGCCTTGAAAAGGTTGGAGTAGAACTCAATATCATACTGTGGTAAAACACCACCTACGATATGAACTTCTGTAACAGGCTGATCATCATAGCCTTTAACGATGTCTAAAATTTCTTCCAGTGAATATTCCCAGCCATCAGAGCGCTGCTTGATCAAGCGCGAATAGGAGCAAAAAGTACAAGTATATAAACAGACATTGGTCGGTTCAATATGAAAATTCCTATTAAAATAGGTTTTATCGCCGTGTCGCCGCTCTCTTATCGTATTGGCCAACACTCCTAAGTAGCCCAATTCTGCTTCTTCAAACAACAACTGTCCCTCTTCGGGAGTGATACGTTCCTGATCTGCTACTTTTTGGGCGATTGCTCGCCATTTTCCTTCTAATTGAGGATCGGATAACAAGGTGGCTATTCCTGTACTCGTGGTCATAATGGTAAACTTTATTCTTCGGTCGCTAAAGCGTAGCTGGTTTCTGAATTTTCAATTTACACTGAAAACAAAGAAATGCTGCAATTGTTGCCCACAAAGGTAAAGTTTTATCCGGGGTCAACTTTCAAAAAAAAACATTAGCTTTACGGGTACTGTGCAATAGTTGATGATGTATTCCTATTGGCCCCTTGTTATTGCTCTTTGGCAAAAAATGTAGCCCCTTACAAGCCTGTAAATGAGCATTGATCAGGAATAACCAAATAGAAAAGCATAACCCAAAACGAAGTAATTTTGATCCACTACACCTCGCTATTCTTCCGGCGAATATTACTATCCACCATTTTTATTTGCTGGGTGGTTTTAGGTATTTCTCAAACACTAGGTCGGTCTGTTCCTGAATTGTTGCTAGAATATGATGATGCGACGAATGATTCCGTAAAGATTGAAACCCTCTCTTCTCTTGCTGGTGCGTATGCTAACGTAAATGTAGATTCAGCATTCTTCGTAGGGGAGCGAGCCCTTGAACAAGCTAAGCTTGGGAATTATAAATACCTGGAAGGAAACGCCTATGTCTCCTTAGGTGAGGTTTATGATATTACAGGGCAATTTGAACCTGCGCTCGAAAACATAAATAAAGGTTTAGAAATATTCCTTCAGCTTAAAAACAACAAAGGGATAGCACGGGCTTACAATGCACGAGGTTTGGCCCGCCTTTATGCCAACCGAAATTTGCAAGAAGCAGCAACAGATTTTGAAGCATCTAGAAAGCTTTCTCTCGAGCTTGGTGATTTGGTACAAGTAGCTAAAAATGAACATAACCTGGGGCAGATTTACCACAAGGAAGAAGATTACCCAGCAGCCCTTAAGAATTACCTTCTTGCTCGTAATCTGAAAGATAGCCTACTAACACTCAATTATCCAGGAATAACTGCCCGTGATCTGATTTCGACTTACAATAATCTTGGTGCTTTTTATAATACCATTTATCAATTTGACAAAGCTAGGGAAACACTCAAAAGAGGTATAGAGGTTGCTCCCGAAGAAGAGTACCGCCGCTTATTGGTGCTTAATTATACATTGGGGACCGTTGAAGAACGTGATTCAAATTATAACGAAGCGCTTATTTACTTGCAGAAGAGCATTGAGTTTTCTGATAAGGGAGGCTTCAATTATTACCTGCCTAACATTTATGATGTAATGGGCCAGTCGTATTTGCAATTAAAATCCAGAGAAGCGGCCAGAGATCATTTTAAGATGGCCTTGGATCTATTAAATACGACACTGCCAAAACCAGATGTAAAAGTTGGTGTTTTAGCACATCAAGCCGAACTGTTCTTTCAAGAAGGTAAATTTCTTGATGCTATTGCTAATACGGCCGAAGCTCTTTCTATTGCAGATAAGAATGATAACATTCCTCTGGAAAATATCCGCGATGCCCATGAAGTAAGAGCTAAAACTGCTAGTGAATTAAGGGACTTTGAAACAGCAGCTTACCACTTTGAAAAATTCACGAAAGTCAATAAAGAAATTGAAAGTACAGAGCACAAAAAACAATACGTTGGTCTACAAGCTATTTATGATGTCCAATTAAATACCCAACAATACGAACATAAGCTTACCAAACAAGAACTAGAGATTTCTAAAAAATGGGTCTTCTGGCTAAAAATAACGGCAGGCCTCATTACAATCCTTGCACTCCTTTTATTTGTCGCAAAAAACAGAGAAACCAAAGCTAAGAAAGAGGTAATCGCCGTAAATCAAGAAATGGAGTCGAAGAATATAGAGCTTGCTAGCTCCAATCAAAAACTTAATATTGCCAGTAGTAAACTGAGTCAGTTTTCTTTCGCTACCGGGCATGACCTTAAAGAATCGCTTCGCAACATTACCAGCTTTACCCAATTGGCAAGTATAGAACTGGCCGAAAATCCTCCCCAGGCTCAGGTACACCTCCAAGA
>NZ_JBOEFX010000110.1:30242-87268 GCF_050633125.1 Lewinella sp. | reverse complement strand
GTCAAAACACATAAATGTGTCCCAAGCGTAGGATCTTAACTTTGGCCAAAGCTAACTACTCCAGTCCGCTAAATCCTCGGCCCTGATCAACAGCGGGGTGATACTATCGTCAACCAGCCCTCCTTGTTTCACCAGAGCCGTAAACGCTTCATCGATGCCACAATAAGCATAGTAAAAGATGAAAGCCTGCTCATAACGAGAGAAAAGAGATTGCAGCGTGGCCAGAAAAAATGCTTGCTCCACTTCATTAGCCAGCGCATAGCGCAGTAGGTGCTTGATGTTTTTAAAATAGACCTCAAGGATACCTATTTCATTACTGAACCAATCCTTGAAATGCTTTTTAACAATGCCTGCCCCCTGCTCGCCAGCTAAATCTTCCCTATTACGAAATTGCCGGCGATGGTTTTGATAGAATTTGAAGATGGCTTCCCGGCTTTCACTGATATTTTTCTCGTCGGCTCCAAAAATTTCCACGTAAGTGATGGCCCTCAGGTTTAGGTAATGGATATCGAGTAGCTTAAAAAAGTTAGCTCGCCGTGTAGGGAGATCATTGATATTATAGGATTGGGCCATCTCTTTTTTCTCCAGATGGTTTTCTTCCAATTGGTCAATGATACTAAGGAGGTGGTTTCGCAGCCGATTCAACCCCAACTCTATCTGTTCGTAAGGCAAAGTATTGATGGTCGAGAGATACATCAGGTCATTGTACTTGCTTTTCAACAAGATAAACTGATTATAGAGGTCAGAATCCGCTTGTAAGACTTCATCTACAGCTTCCACACCAAAGTTGAGGCCTTTGGCAACACGGCCTTTCAGTTCCTTTTTGATCGCGGTAATATCCATCGTTCAGGTGTGTTTTATCGTCCAAGTACTTAAGGGAGTTCGCAATAAATAATTTACTCTTTCAACACCTCCTCTAGCCAGGAAAGATCTGGAGAATGTTTTCGCTTTCGCTTCAACTCATGCTCGTAGACGGCTCTTCCTAATTCGCCAAAGAAAGGTAGTCCCTTTTCTTCGTATTCATACACGCCATCATTGTAAGTCTGGTTATCATTGACGTGGATTGTACCTACCAGAAAAAACTCTACGCCAGCATCCATATCGACAATATAAGCGGCATCGGTTAGGTAACCATAAGCCCAACCAACCTTGTTGAGGATACGTACATTTTTCGGAATTTGGGCAGTCGAATCCTGGTCGCCGTAGATCCAGAATTTCACATAATGGTCTTCGTGATCATAGGCCGGAGAATCGCTTTCCCGAGGAAATTGAGCCATCGCACGGTACACCCATGCGTAATCATCTGGCGTAAGGTTAAAACGCTCTCGCTCACTTACCGACTGTGGAAAAATGGCCGCTTTGAGGATATCGTGTAAATCCTGAATGGCCACATAATTCTTGTATCGAAAATCAAAAGGCTCGTTGATGATTTCACCGTCATTGTCCATGTAAGCCACGCCGCGCTGCTGGCGCGTGAGCCCAAAATCGTTGTAATAACTGCTGTACACTTCTCCTTGGTGATACAATGGGCCTTGGTCATTGACAAACTGTATCGGATTGGTCGTGCGGTTCCCTAAGGTATCATATCCGCTCACTGATAATCGATGAATAATACGGGTATCCGTAAAGCCTTTGGCCCGCAATTTCTCATTGAAATAACGTTGCCCTAAAAACTCGTACAAGCGATTATAAGCATCGTTGTCACTTACCAAGAAAATCTTGCGTACATACTGGGCCACCGAAGGCAAGCCATTGGTAGCTGTCGCATCAGCTAAAGCAGCCGTTTGCGGAGCCGTCCCTGCAAAATTTTGCATTACAGTCTGCTTATCGAGGCCTACCACACCTAGTTCATTAATTTTCTCTAAAGCCATAAACGCCGCCGGCATCTTGACTGTACTCGCTGGATAAAAATACTGCCCAGGGTCTACGCCATAGCGATAAGTCGTAAAGGAGGGTTCTCCCGCAGCATTACGATCAATCTGAGTATAGAGTACCTGTATTTCGTACTTGGCAGGGTCTTGCACCCAATCACCGAATGTGTTCTTTTCCGTTGCAATTAGCTTTTCCAAGATATTGCGTTGCGCGGGTAGTGCGGTAGTTAGCCCAAACAACAGAAGGAGGAGGCAAATATTTCGCATAAAAAAAGAGATGGTTGTTGTTCAAAGATAGGGAAGAAGGGTGGGATTTTGGTGAAAGCAGGTAGAAGGAGGCGGTTTCAATCCTTTTTCTATTGGATGCTGATTTGGAAGATAAGTTTTCGATATTTATAGGGGGCTAGACCATAAGTTCGGATTTTTTTGGCGCAGTTGAGAAAATTTTTGAATTTCCACGTATTGTGTGCCTGGAATGCTCACAGAAAGGGCTAAAATCCTCATTGCTCCTTTACACTAAAAAATAAATTAATATGAAGCTTAGGACTTGCCGCTGATATAAAAGATTTATTAGCTTTGATCCTGACCAAAAATCTGATACAAATGGGTAATTGGAAATTTATCTTGATCATTATCTCAGGATTACTACTTTCTTTATCAGCATTAAGAAGAAGTAACAACCTTAAGAAGTATGCCACAGAACAAAGTGAGTATGAACTCATTCAGGATAAATATCAGAAAGCTAAGGCAGCAAGCAAAATGACATTAAGCAATAATGCCTGGCAAAGATTCATTAAGATTAATGGGGAAAGTGTCTACGCTATTTATTCCTTTGATAGTAACTTAAATGGTACAAGGTTTCTGCATTTTAAAGGTAAAAACCAAAGTGAATGCGTAATTACGCAGGATTTCGTTCTTAAAAAGTTTTTAGGAAGTAATAACCGATACGACGATAATTATCGCTTGGTATTGACTGCCAAAGGCTCTATTCAAAGTGTTAATTGTACGGATGATATAATTACTACGGTAAATAAAAGTCCAATTCCAATTCTAACGCTGAGCTTTATGCCAATGAATGAAAAAATACAGTTACTTGATTTTCAGTCAATAGAATTAGACAAAACACCATCACTTGCAGAAACTAACAAGGAGGAACCTACTCCTAAAGAGAAAGAAACAAGTGAGCTAGTGAGAAAATATTTACAAGTATCAGAAGAGCTCAACGCTAAGTTTTCATTACAGTATCCAGGTTCTGGGCCCATCAGTTTTGAAGTTCAACCTGAGAGCAACGTACTGTATGTCACAACGAAATTTTCATCAAATATTCCAATAGCAAGTGTGAAATTTGATCGCGAAGGCTTCTATCTCAAACCTTATTATTGGTATTCAGATAAGGATAGAGTACAAGGTAAATTCTCCACAGTGAGGTTTATTAACGAAGCAGGTGACCTGAGAACAGGCACCTTAAGGTTAGTTGAAATGTATCGAGAGTACGCATTTGAGTCTGTTTCAGAATAAAATCCCGAAAGGCCAGCGCCTAAATCACCTTTAGAGCAGGCTTCTTTCAGGGCTCTAGGAAAAACCTTCGGCCTTGTAGTTGAGTGCTGTATTAAAGCCGAGGGTCTCGGTCAGGCACTTGCATTTTTCCGGGCCACCAGCAATACCTACTACTGTACAGCCTTTGATTTTGGCAACCTCTCCTACTGCACCAGCCGCACCAGACACCAGCACGATGTCTCCTTATTTGATCTTGCCTACTTCCAGAATACCGAAACAGGCCGTCATGCCAGGCATTTCCAGGGAGCCTATGTAGATAGGCATAGGCGCAAGGCGGGTATCCACTTTGTACCAGTTGTCCCCATTGGTAAGGCAATATTCCTGCACACCACCCCAACCCGTAATGATGTCTCCTACTGTAAATTTCGGGTGTTTACTAGCCACCACTTCGCTAATAGATCCTGCACGCATCACTTCACCCAAATACATAGGAATAGGGTAGCCATAGATAGTTTCAATCCTTTTCTATTAGATACTGATCTGGAAGCAATTAGATGATGGTTCGCTTAGTCATAAAAATCTTAGCAGTTCTCACTTTGACATTTTTGCCGCTGAGATATTGAGACACGGAGGTTTTTATTAGATATCCCCTGATTCCGACTTATTGATCGGAACAGCACCTCTGCTGATAATTGTTCTACAAAGTGAGAATTGCTGGTGTTTATCAGAGATTTTATAACAATTTAAGTAAAAAACTGCTACGGGTTTTAAATCTACAAAATTAAACCTATCTTCTCTAGCACCAACCACTGATAAGGCCCCAACATCAGTGTATTATAAGCAACTGGTGGCCCTAAAAAATGCTGCCAAGAACCTTCCCCTGGTGGCGAAAGATGAATTTCAGTACTGACAGGGCTGTAGTTAATTCTGATCTGAATTTGCTGTTCAACGGTATTCCATTGCCAAGTCAAAAGATGATCACTTGAATTCAAGAGCTCCCAACGACCATTTCGGAGAGCAGGTTGTTTCAATAATTGTAAAAGATAATCGTAAAAAGCTACTTGCTGAGGGTCAACAGGGGCGAGGCCTGGGAGCTGCCCTAACATCAAGCCAGCGGTAGAAATTCCGTAGACAGCCGGGTCAAATTCTTCCGGTTGCCGCCCCAATTGTACGGGTAGCCGTTTACGCCGGCCTTCCCATTGTCCTTCGTAGAACAAGCTTAATCCAGGAAGGGTGTAAGTAGCCAAGGCTGCTGCCTTAACTTTAGCTGGCGCCATTTCTGAAAGGATGCGGTCTTCGTCGTGATTTTCCAGAAAACGCGCTGATTTTGTCTGAAAATCTGTATCAGCATAAAGGTGCGAACGCACGCTACCCAGGTTGCCTTCCAATAGGCGGTCTCGTAAACGTTTATCGTACGTAAAATCAAAGCCTTGCTGCTGGAGTGTCCATTCTCGATCCCAATAGACTTCAGCGAGAAAACAAAACCCTGGAACTTTTTCTTTGACATTACGAATCGCTGTGGGCCAAAAATCGTGAAGCATTTCCACTTGATCATACAGAACATGCCCCCAGGTTTGCCGAAAGACATCTGCCAGCATGAGCATTGCCATATCGCAACGGACGGCATCACAGACTTCCGCAACCTCAAGCAGTTGTTCTTGCATAAACGCGCGAGCCGCTGGTGCCGCATAATTGACTTGCACGGTATCTTGCCAAGCGGCGAAGTAGGGATCTTTGCCGTGAGCAAAAACCTTCCCTTCCGTGGATGGTGGCCTATAGTAGGTCTCTTGATCATGCGCCAATTGGTCTTCTCCTACTTCCAAAAACACATCAGGATGCTTTGCTATCCAGCTACTTTCTGCGTGAAAATGATTGGGAACAAAATCCAACATCAGCTTCAAGCCATAGCCATTCAGCTTGATTTTTAGTTTCTTGAGGTCTCCTGACTTCCCTAGCGAAGGGTGCAACACATAACGATCTATAGCATAGGGTGAGCCAATGACATCTTCGTTCGTCCAGTCTGGCAATGCTCGGCTATACGCCTGCTGCAGGCCGTCTTCCAGTGCATAATCCAGCACATTTGGGCCCGTTTGCCACACCCCCATCAACCATACATAATCGACCCCCAATGCGCCGAGTTGCTGCCAATAAGCATCAGGAACCTCCAACAATGTAGTCGCTGGCCCAAAGCGTTTCCGCCAAACACGGGTGTTGATCTCGTAAAGAATTGGATGCATGGTCTTTTTATTGCGCAGAAAATAAAATGCGATTTCGCTTCGCGGCTTCTTCGAGGTTTCTTAAGCTCCCCAAAGAATTAAAACACTTAAAATGAAGCGTTTAGCCATCTATTTGAAAAACGAATCCTCCATTTGTTTTTTGTGCTGTCTTGCTTATAAATCGTCTAGTTCCTCAATGTTTTCTTTGGTGTGGGAAGGAGGCTGCATATCCTCCTGCACAAACTGGCACCATTCACAGTCTTCTTTACCACAACCGGTGTAAAAGTCCTGTCGCATAATCTTATCGTAGGTCGATTTGAGCAGGTCTTTGACTTCCTTCATTTCAGCAGTGGTAAAAGCAACCGTTTCTATCGTAAGGTCGCCTTCTTTATTGATATCAAGGTAAGAAATAGCTGCTGATTTCACCTGCCGCGTTTCGCCACTTCTGCTTTCCCAAAGGAGTTTGTAAAAAGCCAGTTGCCGCCAGTAATTGCCGCCTTCGGGTTTGGTGGCAGAAGGTGCTCTCAGCTTATTGCGGTTATGGCTCCCCGTTTTATAATCGACGATTTGTACCTGACGATCATCCAGCAAATCTATTCGATCAATGACGCCTTTAATGGGCACACCACCCAGCTCTACTTGCTGGATTTTTAGTTCTGTCCGGCACTGCGTCGTCCAAGAATCTTTGAATTGCTGGTGATAACGTTGAAGGTTTCGCTGCCCCTTGTCAAGCCGTTGAACATATTCTTCCGGACTAAAATAAGAGCGAACCTTTTCCATTTCTTCTTGAAAAAGTTCTTTTAAAACCTTCACTGTCGGAAACGTCCGTTTTTCCTGCGCCAGCATCAGGTTGAAGTAGCGTTGCAGTGCGTTGTGCATCGCGTGACCATAAGAGGCAGCTGGTCGCTGAATTTGCGGGGCCTGCAAAACCACTTCATAAAAGAACCTCAGCGGGCAGTCCAACATCCGTAGCCAAGTCGAAGGGCTCAGTTCAAAACCCTCCAGTAGCTTGGCTACTGCTGAACGCTCTAATGCCGGCAATACAGGTGTCTCGACTTGCTGTAAAAGCTTGAATTCGTAAGCCAAAAGATCGGTTATATCCAGCAGAATTTCTCTTTCTTCGATACCTGTGGCATCTACAATTTCGTCTACAAAACGGCACGCTTGCTGGGCTTTGTCTTTTGCGTTTTTTTGAGCGTAGGAGATATACAGGTGCTCCTTGGCCCGAGTGATCGCCACGTAGAACAACCGCCGCCGGGTTTCATCAGCAAAGGTTTCTCCGGAAAGGGTGAGGGTATCCGGCAAGGGAAAGCGGTTCCCTCTGCGGCGGCCTTCTTCCCACGAACCTTTCGTTGCATCAAGCACAAAGACGGTATTGAATTCCAGCCCTTTTGAGCTGTGGGCCGTCACCAAATGAACGCCATCTTCTAGTTCAATATCCTTTCGCATCGACAAGGAGAGGCGGTTGCCGTCCATCTGGTCCAGCATGGTCAGTAGTTCGCTCAATTCGAGGCGGGGGCGCCTTGCGATTTCTTCGCGCAAAAAGTCGAGGAAAGTTTTTGCGACTTGCACCTGCCAGAGGCGATCAGGAGCCTGCAAAGCTGCAGCCAACAAGCCGCTGCCATTGAGTAAATGCTCCACCAACTGGGGTAGGCCGGTATCTGCAACCATGGCGTGGGTCGTCTCCCACCACTCGCCAAGTTTTTTCAAGCGGTCGTGGCTGGCCAAGCCCGTGGGCCATTGGTCGCTTTGTTGTAGCCACTCTCGCCAGCTAGGACGTTCTTTATAAGAAATATTTGCCAATGCTGCGGCCATCTTGGCCAAATCCAATGGCAGTATTTGAAAGCAGCGATAATGCAGCAACTTAAACAGCCGATAATCACCACTAAAACTAGCACGTTGCTCGTCGTGCAGGTAAGCCAGCATTTCCCGAAGCTGCCGGATCATCCTACTGTCGAGGATATTGGTTTTGCGGCGAGTTTGGTAAGGAATACCTTCCTTGTCCATCATCTCTTGCAGTTGTTGTACCTGCTGATGGCGAGCGTAAATGATGGCCATCTCGCTCCAGGGGGTGCCTCCCTCCTGCTGCGCTCGCAGCTGTCGCATAATGGCTACTGCTTCCTGAAAACTATTGGGGTAAACCAACACCTCGGGAACAACTACCGACGCTTGCCGCTGCGGCAAAGCTGCCTTTAAGTTTTTCTCTATCCCCAAGTCGGCCAAGTGGCGGGTGATTCGCTGCTCGTTGTGGGTAATCAGGCCGCCTGCAGCATCGAGTACCGCCTGGGTAGAACGGTAATTTTGTTGCAACAATACCACCTTGATCTGCTCCTGGTATTGTTCGTAATAATCGACCAAATTCTTGAGACGAGCGCCTTGGAATTCAAAGATAGACTGGTCATCATCTCCGACGATAAACAGGTTGGGTTTGTCCCAAAAAGCAGCCAAAAGGTGCAGCAGTTCATTCTGAGCACCATTGGTATCCTGGTATTCATCCACCAAAAAGTAGAGGTACTGCTCTTGGTAGCTGCGCAAAAGCAGTTCATTTTCTTTAAAAGCCGCCAGTACCCAGAGGATCATATCTGCGTAATCATAGCGCTTCAGGCGAGCCAAGCCTTGCTCGTAAGCTGGATATAAAGCTACTGCAGCCCGCAGCACTTCCATTCTCAGCTCTTCGGTTTTGACCTTATTTTCTTTCAGGTCTCCTGCTTTGTATTGCCCGTATTTGCGTTGGTACCGAAACTCGGGGCGATTGGGTAAATCAGAGAGATAGGCATCAATCGCTTTTTCCAGATAGGCCGGTGTCCAACCTTCTGTTTTCATCAACTGAACAAGGTCACGGAGGTGTTTTTCGTAAAAATGGGTGTGGATTTTTCCTCGCCGCAGCGGGTTTTCCATATCCAACTGATGAAGCAATTCGCGGGTCAGTTCTATTTGTTCTAATTCCGTAATGGGTTCCAGTCCCTGCCGCCCGAAATAAGCGAGATTTTCCTGAATGACGGTATTGCAAAAAGAGTGAAATGTGAAGATGTGTACCCGGTGTGCTTCGGGGCCAATGAGCTCTAGCAAGCGTTCACGCATGGCACGTACACCAGCATCTGTAAAGGTCAGGCAGAGGATACTTTGCGCCGAGGTATCGGTAGAAAGCAGGATTTGTCCGATACGAGCTGCGAGAATATGCGTTTTCCCCGTTCCAGGCCCGGCTACGACCAGCACGGGGCCTTCGATCTGTTCCACCGCCGCCCGTTGGTCAGGGTTCAGGCGAGCCAGTTCTTTGGTAAACTCCGCATGATAAAGCGCCGCATTCTTATCCATAAATATTGAGCCTGCTGTTAAAAGCTTCAGAGCTTGTTTGGTAGGGGCTAAGATAAGGAAGCAATCCGTTTGGGGTCAAATAAGGTGCGAAAAAAGGAGGTCAGGTAATTTGCTTTAGACTTTTCCTGCGTTAATAGGCAATTATCATCCACTTTGTAATCGGTTGAATATTTCAATTTGATTAATTCCTTTTTTTACGCTAATTTAGACCTTGTTATTTTTATTTTTACAAAATGCGCGTACTCTCTGTCATCGTTGTAGTTGCCTACTTCTCTGTGCAACTTAATGCCCAAGTCATTTATGCTTTATCGAGTATGGATGAGATTTTCCGCATAGACGTGGGCACCTGTTTAACCGAGCTGGTCACCCCTCTTCCTCCACTTGAATTAACCGATATTTCCTTTCACCCTAATGGTAATTTGTACGGTCTTTCCTCAAATGGTAACTTATTTCAAATCGATACAATAACCGGAAATGTAACGTTTCTGCACAGCCTTCCGATAGAAGATCCTGACATGGCTATCTTTAATGCCCTAACCATTCGGTTTGATGGAACATTTTATGCTTCTGGAACCCATGGAGATTTATATACTTACGATTTAGAAACTGACACCAATGAATTCCTTGGCAACTTTGGTGTCAACATTGCCGGCGATCTCACTTTTTATGAAGGAGGATTATACGTAGCCACAGTACCTCGCCAAATCCTGCTAGTAAATACAGAAAATCCCGCCAATAGCAGTGTCGTCATCAATAATGCCCCTACCGGGAATAACTATTTATACGGTCTTTCTTCGGTAAACGAAGATTGTACCAACGGCGTTACTTACGCGCTATCAAACGAAAATTCTCAGCTTTACCGAGTAGATTGGGATTTAAATCTTTTATCTCCTCTCTGTCTTTTCAATATAGAATTCTTCGGTAGCGCAAGTACTTCTGAGTTTCTTCAGTCATTAGAACCCTTGCAATTTGCATCCACGGATGTCACGCAACCAAGTTGTGGCCTTGACAACGGAGCCATTTCAGTAACAACTAGTGGAGGTACAGGAGATTTAACTTACGCGATGAATGGTGAAATTTTTCAAAATGAGATTCTTGCGGAAGACCTTCCACCAGGGAATTACACCATCACCATCACCGATGAAAACAGCTGCACCATCCAGCAAACGATCCAACTAAATAATTCCTTCTTCCTGGAAATTATCGACCTCTCCGCAGAAAACACCTCTTGTGGAGAAAACAATGGGAGCATCATCATAGTCACCTCGGGCGGCACTGGGAATGTTGCTTATTCGGTTGATGGAAGTAACTTTCAAACAAGTGGGACCTTTGAAAATCTGGTACCCGATGAATATACCGTTTTTGCAATAGATGAAAGTAATTGTATTGTAACAAGCGATGTCAGCATCTTAAGTTCAATTGCGCTAACCATCCTTGATGTTAGTACAATTAACAGTGATTGTGGAGAAAACAATGGGGCAATCATTCTGAATTTACAAACCAATTCTCCCCTCGACCAAATCTTGGTAAACGACCAAAGTTATCCCTCTGTAGACGTTATCAACAACTTGTCTTGTGGAGAATACCTGGTTACAATCACTGATGAAAACAATTGTTCGGTTGAAGAACAGGTGACAATCATCCAATCAGAATGCCCGATCTATATCCCTAATGTGTTTTCACCAAATAACGATGGGATCAATGACAACTTCCGTATTTATCCACACCCCATGTTTAAAGGTACCTTGTCGAGCTTGAAAATTTTCAACCGCTGGGGTGGATTAATCCATGAATCTCAGATTTCGAGTACTGGATACTTAGAATGGGACGGAGATTTCAAAGGACAGATGATGGGAAGCGGTGTTTTTGTTTATGTGCTCGAGTTTACCACGGAAAACGGCGATGCAAACCTTATTGCTGGGGACGTTACCCTCATAAGGTAATGTGAGGTTGGTGCACAAAGCGCTTGCAGGTAGAGAAAACCCGTCACCTAACCTCATATTAAGGTAGATAAGCCCAGCCAAAACCTAGCCCCATGCCCTCCGCCCGAGCGGAGGGCATGGGGCCTCGTGGCCCGCAAGTACAGGCCCGTAAATCGGCAAATATCATTTTAGTGTGGAAGGCGGAGCCTGAAACACGCCGCAGGGACGAGGAGGACAAGGGACAATAGTGGTACCGAAGGTAAAAACGGATGGCCCGGTGCCGTAGTGGCGTTTGCAAAGCAACGCCACTACCGGCATGGCCCCAGACTATAGTCCGACCAAAATTATGCTTGCTCTACCTCTGCGATATAGTGGAAGAGACGATCAGACCAGCCATTGATCTCCGCGGTCCAGTGGCCCGTTTTGATACCATGGGTGTGGGTAGAAACATCGATAATGTAGGAGGTTTTGTAAGGAGACGTATCCGCTACAACCTTCTTGCCGCGGGACGCATCAATATCCTGGCTATCAGAAATCACCACCAGGCGATCGGCCTGATCTGCCAGGCCTTCCTCTTTCAGCCACTCACACAACTGGTGGGTGAAAATACCGCCACCACCCACTTTGGCATTGATGGCACGCTGGTCGTTGAAGATGCCAAAACCTTTGCTGTTGCTCCACAGCACGTGAGCACCTTTGCTGCTATAATCGCTACCAGCGGTGAAGACCAGCATTAAATCCTCGAACATGTAGCCGGCCAATGCCGCAAGGGCAAAAGCAAGGTCCATGCGAGAAAATTTGCTGCCACCGCTCGTCAGGGAGCCCATGCTACCAGATACATCTACCGCGAGGATAGTGGTACCAGCAATCTTACGGGTTGCGAAGCTACGGGCCATCATGTCTTCGAGCTGTGCCGCAAACTGTGGCGCATAGCGCTGAGCTGCCAGGAAGTTTAATGGCGTCAACCATTTGGAGTTGGCCTTTGTCAACGCGCGTGTTATGACCTGGCGGCTAACACCCGCCTCCGTCATACCCCGCAGGTTACGTAGCAATGCCAAGGCTCCTAGCTTACCTTCCTCCAAGAGGCGGGTAAAGGTTACGGCCTTGTCTTCGCCGGCAGAGAGGTTGCTCTCCCAGGTATCGGCTGCTGTCAGTTCGTTTTTGACCAAATCCTGCAATGCAGCGGCATTGGTCTGTGTAGGTATCGGATGCACGAGGTTGACCACATCTATCAAGCTAAGGTCGTGCTTGGCACGCTTGTACTTGGCAATCTGGTAAGCATCGTACTGGTCAAAAGCCTGCGCCAGTCCTTTTTTGATACACTTGGGGATAGGCTTCAAAGACTTGCGGCCCAATACCCGTGGCAGCATCGCCAGGGTATCTATCGTCATATCGGGGCGGGTACAGATTTTGGCCAATACATCGGCAACACCTGCACTACCGTGGTGCTTAAACAGTTGCAACGCCAGATAAATCGGCGTATGCCGCAGGCGTTGCTCAAAGCGCGTTTCTAACGCGAGTTGAGCTATCACCTCTGGTTTAACTTGAGGAATAAGCTCCTCGATACGCGTCATGATGGTATCGGCAGACTGGTAATAGGTACTTTCCCAAAGCAAGTTGGCCATAGTCACCCGACGCAGAGCTTGTTCGGGCGTATATCGCCCAGCAGCAGCGGTTGTTTTGCCTGCTATAATACCAGTAGAAAAAGGAGAGCGCGTTTTACGTTTGTTAAATTTCATGTCACTTCATTGGTGAGCACTCAAGGTGCTCTAATGAGAAAATTAGTTGATTCTAGTGGACCACTCCGTAAATTCTGTTACACCCAAGTCTTGCTTTTTTGCACTTGTACTTCGTCCCTGAAATCCTCATGTAGCTATGGCTACACTCCGGTTTCAGCTCCTCGCCCAAGCACGAAAAATCGGCGACTTAGCATAACGAAACTTACAGGGTGGTCCACTAGGTGTTGCAAGCGTTGAATTAATGTTCCTTTTGTAGGATAAATTCACCTTTTGCAAAAAGTACTGAGGAGAAAAACGGAAGCGGTTTTTTCATTCTGGTGTTTTACTGCTAAACTACGGGGCCAACAGAATGATTCTTTTGAATGCACCCTGGCGGCCCCGGTGGGACTCGATACCCACCACCCCAGATTAACTCGAAGTATCCGCAGACCTCACTGCCTCAGTTATTATTATAATCCGGGAGAAAAATTGCAGCCGTGTATTTTGATTTGGATTCGAAGTAACGGTTTTGCATCACTGCCCGGATGTTTCTATTTCAATTGTATTTGTTCCTTTGAACACTACAAAGAAGCACATACCACTGCGCAATCTTTTTGCGCAACAAAACCAGCAGTAGATTAAAAAAACGCCACAAATAGCCACAACAGCCTGAAAAACAACCAATTAAAATAATTTTAATTTATTTTAAAATAAATAATCGTAACCTGTAGAGGAAATACCGACGCCGATCGTCCCTGCGATCCTAAGAGTTCGGGCTGCTTCGCACCCTTTTGGTAGAGAGCTTAATGGTAAAGCAGCCTGACACTTTGGGGGCCTCTATTCACGACCCACCCTCTATCTCCCTCCCTTGTAATGGAGGGAGGATTGGTAATGTGTAAAGTGTTGATTTTGAAAACTCTCCAATAGCCGGCAAAAACCCATCACAATTCGTAAAATTCCCCACAAGCGCTTACTTTTACAAAAACAGCCAGTGAACGCCAGGGTATGCCAGTAAACAAAAATGCGCTCATCCGTTATCAAACGATCGACCGTTGCTTGAGCAACCGGCAGCGCCGTTGGACCTTAGTGGACCTCATTGACGCTTGCATAGCCACTTTGAGTGAATATGAAGGTAAGACAGAGCTGAGTCGTAGGACTTTGCAGTTGGACATTCAGGCAATGCGAAGTGGAAAGCTTGGCTACAAGGCGCCGATTGTAGTGGTAGAGAAGCGCTATTACGAATATGCTGATCCGACTTTTAGTATCAATAAGTCGCCGGTAGATGCCCGTGATCTTCAGCAATTGTGGGAGGCTATTAAGCTGCTGCGGCAGTTTCCTGATTTTCCTCATTTACAGCAGCTAGAGGACATGGCAGCCCGATTAGAAGACAGTATTCAAATTGGGCCAAGAGACGATAGGACCGTCGTTGATTTGGAGCAAAACCCTGACCTGGAAGGCTTGCAATGGTTGCCGCCTTTACACCAATACATCCTCAACCAAGAGGTACTCAAGGTCAGTTATCAGCGTTTTGGGCGAAAGCCGATGTCTCACGAAGTTCATCCTTACTTGCTCAAAGAGTACCGCAATCGCTGGTACTTGATCGTTTATCATCAATACCGCCGCGAAATCACGACACTTGCACTTGATCGTATTCGCCAGCTTACCCCTGCTCGGGGCGCATTATTTATTCCCAATACTTTTTTCAAGCCAGAAGAATATTATCGAGATACGATTGGCGTGACGGTTTTTCCAAAAGCCAAACCGTGTACGATTACCATTTATGCAAGCGCGCATCAAACGCCTTATCTACAGACAAAACCCTTGCACCATAGCCAGGTGTTGGTACGTGAATTGCCGGACGGCGGGAGTATTTTTCAGTTGTACCTGCGTTTGAACTATGAACTCTATCGCAGTCTTCTTGCCTTTGGCCCTGAGTTGATGGTTGTAAGCCCCAAGAGCCTACGCCTAAAAATGGAGAAGCTGTTTCAGGAAGGCTTGGAACAATACCAAAATGACCGTTTCCGTGCTCAGCTCTGGCAGCAATTGAATAAGGAAGAAGAGGAGTGATAAATTTCTAAAATTTATAACACTCCACATCTTTACCACCACGGCGGCGACCACGTTTTTTATTTTTCTTACTCCCGTTGCGATTGAGCCCCAACGGGAAGAATTTGACACCAACATAAAAGTCGCCCCCACTGAGCTGTTTGGAATTCGTAAATGCTCCCAGCTGGTCGGTTCCGATAAACAGTGGCCCCAAGCGAGCAGCGAGGCCAACACGTAAATCATTCATCGCATAGAGCGAAACCGGCATACCGATACCCCACCAGTGCCGATCAATACGTGGGGTGAGTGCCAGAGTGGTATTGCGGGTGAGGCTTGCACCACCAGGAGCAATACCAGCAAGTACATTGGCTTCTACCTTTGCCCATTCCGTAAAAGCATAAGTAGCTTGTAAACTGATGGTGGTAGGTAGACGCAAGTTGAATTCGTCACTTACCCGGGAGATGCTATTGTCACCAAAAACATCTTCACTGAGCTGGGCGGCGGCTTGTGAAAAACCTTGCTCTGTATCGAGGTTATTGTAGCTATCAGTCAAGGTGGTGGCCAATTGATCGCTATTGAAACGGTGAAGTTCACTTTCTTTAAAAAGCAAGCTACCAATGTCTAAAACAGCCGCACCAAATTCCCAACGATAGAAGTCATCGCCTAGATCGATCCGATAGATTAGCCCTATATCAGCCGCCCAGCCTCGTCCGGGGCTATCAGTAAAATCATCATCGTTGGCCGCGTTGCTAGTGAAGCCTGCCTCTAGGCTGAAATCAGTGCCTTCTAAACCAATGGTATTGGGCAGCTTGCTGAGGCTAAAATCTTCTTCACTGATCAAATACCCGGCACGTTGCCCCCACAGGCGGCGGGCAGAAAGTCCCAGTATTAACTCGCCATTATTGGTAAAAATGCTTTGGCTAATATTGAGCCCTACCTCTGTCCAGGAGGCCGCAGCACCTCTGAATTTATCCAATGTAAAAACTTGTTGACTGGGGATAGCGTCCCATTGATAAAAGCCCAAATCTTCATCAAGGCCTTTGCCACTAAAGAGCGTTTGCCAACGGGTAAATACCCCAATCCTTGTTTGTGGTGCGAGTCTCACGGAGAAGCTTGGGCCGAGAATGCTGTTGAGTTGCTGACCGTAATAGCTGTTGTTTTCAAAATAATCATACACCAAGACATCATCACTCGGATTGAGATCGGAGGGCAAATCTCGGGCAAAAAACACGTCCAAGTCTTTATCCCTGTTCCGTAACAATTGCGTGATGCTTGTCTCGCGCAGATAGCCGTAGTTATTAGCTAAAAAGGTACTGACTTCTCCTAGATTCAAGTCCCAACTGTAGGGCGTTCTGCCGGGAGCGGCTGGATTGACGAGTGCGCTATTGATACCCGCGTAGGTATCCGTTCGCCAGCCAAGCTGAAATTGAGCATTTAGTAACAAAGGAAATAGAAGAAACCCTGCGATAAGTAAACGCATGTTGAAGTTGGTTGTATACCTATCTCAAAGTGGATGGTGTATCATCCTACTTCGCAACAGGTGTAGTTGCTAAAAAAACAGTACCAGGTATTTATTTAGGTGCTCGAGGCTATAGACTACCTCATATAAAATAGGGCCAAAAAACGATGATTCCCATGACTACTGCGCCAATGGCACAAAGGAGTACAGCTGCTGCGGCAGTATCTTTGGCTTTGCCAGCCAAGGAGTGATACTCGGGCGAAACCAAGTCTGTCAGGAATTCAATTGCTGTATTCAACGCTTCGGCTGCGATGACTAGTGTAATACAGGCTGTTAAAATGGCCCATTCCCATCTTTCGATACCAAAATAGCCCCCTGCAATAACGACCAACAGTGCTGCTAGTAAGTGTAGCCATGCATGTGCCTGGGTGCGAAAAAGAGTGGCAATACCTTTGAAAGCGTAACCAAAACTGCGCCACCGTTGCTGTAAATAGGTCCACATATTGTCGAAAATGAGGAAAAAGTGATTAAATTTAGCCAAAACCTAATATAAGGGTACGGGACGCTTCGCGCCCTATGAGTAGAGCATAGAGGGGTTCAAAAATCGTTACAAGTTAGCTCTCTATACCAGTCTTAACTGGTTGTCAAAGTTGAAAAACAACAGCAAATTACTTCTAGCTTCCTCAACATCCCTCTACCCATAGCCCCTTGGGCCAACAAGGTCAAGATTAGCGTACAATATTAACAATAAATGGAAATAATTACCGGAGCCGGTATTGCTATCGGTGGAATTCTTCTAGTGGTTTTGCTGCGTTCTCTAACGACACTCTTTCATGAAATGGGCCATGCTCTGCCCGCTTTGCTATTCACAAGAGAAAAAGTAGAAGTCTTTGTCGGCTCTTACGGCGACTTGAGTAATTCACTGCAATTGAACTTGGGGAGGTTGAAGCTTTACCTAAAATGGAATCCTTTTGACTGGAAGCTGGGTATGTGTCGTCATTCCGGCGAAATGGCCATTTGGCAGCATTTGATTACTATTCTAGGAGGGCCTTTGGCGAGTACGCTTATTGCCACCGTGGCTATATTCTTGCTTACCCAAGAAGGCGTAAGTGATGTTTGGCTGGGCCTGGCTGCTATTTTTGCAGGAGCAGCCTTGATTGACCTGTTTGTCAACCTGGGTGTCAGCGACGGTGGAATACAGATGCACGATGGCGCGATTACCTATTCCGACGGAGGCCAGTTGAGGCGGCTATTTCGGACGATAAACCTTCCTGATGTTTATTTTGATGCTCAAAATGATTTCTACCAAGAAAAATACCAGCAAGCTCTGGATAAATGCCAGCAACTACGCGAGGAAGGCAAACACCAAGCTCCTGTTTATGAGCTCTCTTGGGAAGCGCTGGAAAAGCAGGAAGACTATGAAACGATCATTGCCCTGTACCATGATTTCAAAGCACATCACCGCCTAAAATTTCAGGACTACCTTAGGTTAGCCAACGCTTTTCAACAACTGGGGCAGTTAGAGCAAGCACATAAATACTACGACCATTGCAGCTATCTGGATTACACCAATGCTACGCCTCGCTACGAAAAAGGGAGAATACTAATGGAGCAGGGCTATTATGGCCCCGCATTAGAAGAATTGCAGTTGAGCAACAACCTGCAAGCCGATCACCTGGATACGCTTGCGTTAATGGCTGCTTGTCATTTGCACTTTAATCGCTTGCAGGCCTGCGAGGAAGCACTAACAGCTGCACGGGCACTAGACCTTGCCCATAAAAATGCTGCTGTAAACTACTATTGGGGAATTTTTCAGGAAAAGAAAGGGAACGATAAAGAAGCACTCATCGCTTTACAACACGCCAATGAATTGGGCTTCAAACACCACGGATTAGCGATGAGAATAGATGACTTGGAGCGTGCGGTAAAAAGTAAGTTTTAGTACCTTAAACTTGACTCACCTTTAACTAGTCAAAGCACCGGACCTGTAAAAACTCACATTACCATGCGCTATTTATACCTTCTATCTTTTTTTCTGCTCGCTAATTTGCTTACCGCTCAAGACTTATATTTCCCACCCGCTTTCGGCAATTGGGAGACCCAGGACCCTGCGGAATTAAACTGGTGTGAAGCAGAATTGGAAGACCTTCATGATTTTCTGGAGGAGCGAGACAGCAAGGCCTTTATCGTCCTCAAAGATGGCCGAATGGTTATCGAATGGTACTATGACACCTTCACCAAAGATAGTATTTGGTATTGGGCTTCCGCCGGAAAAAGCCTTACCTCTACATTGGTCGGTATCGCTCAAGAAGAAGGCTTAATAGATATTGAAAACCCGACCAGCGACTATCTTGGCACCGGTTGGAGCAGTTTATCTCCTGAGCAGGAGGCAGGGATAACCGTTCGCCATCAACTGACGATGACGACCGGCCTCAGTGACCAAACCGGCGATGTCGATTGTACCGATCCAGAGTGCTTGGTTTACCTGGCGGAGCCGGGTAGTCGCTGGGCGTATCACAATGCACCTTACACGCTACTGGAATCCGTGATCAGCAATGCCTCCGGGCAAAGTATCAATCAGTTTTTTGCTTCTCGGATTGGCAATACGATTGGCGCGGTTTCCGCCTATTTACCGCTTGGATATAATCGCGTTGTATTTAGTCGTCCTCGGGATATGGCCCGCTTCGGCTTGTTGATTTCGGCCAACGGGCAGTGGAATGGGACAACGGTCTTTGGTGACCAGGCCTATATCGATGCCATGCGTACCCCTTCACAAGATTTGAACCCTTCCTACGGGTATTTATGGTGGCTCAACGGGCAGGAGAGTTATATGTATCCGACTTTACAACTCTCTTTCCCCGGGCCGCTTATTCCTACTGCTCCGGCGGATACTTACGCGGCTTTGGGCAAAAATGACCAAAAAATCTACATCGTCCCTTCGCAGGGATTGGTCATTATTCGAATGGGAAATGATGCCAGTGATGGGCCCCTTGCCATCTCTGACTTTGACGTGTCCCTTTGGGAGAAAATCAGCAATTTGAGTTGTACCACAAGTACAGAAGATATTGCAGACCGTACCTATTTGGAAATAACACCAAACCCTGCAACCGATCATTTACGGCTGAACACACAAGCACAAATCCAGCAACTTAAAATTGCTAATTTGCAAGGGCAATCCTGGGTTTTACCTGTAACTTCCACGCTTGACGTGGGGAACTTCCCTTCTGGCATTTATTTTTTGAGTGTGAATTTCGAAAATGGAGAAGGTTTGGTTAAAAAGCTCGTTTTAAAATAAATGAACACTACTTATCAAGGGGTCATTCTTTTCTATTTGGCAGACAAAGGCTACGGTTATTTGCGGGTTCCTGACACTCGCGAGGAGTTCCATTTCCGTAAGGAGAATCTGTTACAACCCGTTCAGGCGGGTGACATGGTGCGTTTTCAATTAAAACAACAACGCCATGGCTATTTTGCAGACCAGATTAAGTTGCTGAACTTGGTTTGAATGCTACGTTTACGCTACTTTTGTACTTCAAGTATTGCGCAAAAAATAAGTTGAGCCGTCTTTGTGGTTTTCCAAATTTCCCTACGATGAAAAAATACATGTACCTGCTATTCCTCGGAGTAGTCCTGTCTAGTTGCGTAAGCAAAAAGAAATTTCAAGCCAGCGAACAGCATTATCAACAAACGGCTGATTCCCTACAAAGGGTAAACACAACCAAAATTACACAACTCAAAGATAGCCTCTCTTTTGAGCGAGGCGCTAACTATGCTCTGAGTGTTACGCAGGATAAGTTGCAAGATCGCCTGGATATCCTGCAGCTAGAAATTGACAACTTAGGCAGCAATGCCTCTTCTACACAGCAAGAACTCAATAACCGCTTGCGCCAAAAGGATGAACTTATTGCCGAACGCCAGGCAAAAATTGATGCTGTCAACCGTATTCTTCGCACCCGGCAAGAGCGACTTGTTGCATTGAGCGAGGCCATCCCTGGCGTCTTTTCAGCGCAAGAGATCACCGAAGGCTGGGAGATTCTACCTCGCAATGGGCAATTGGTGTTGGCAATTAATGAAGATAACCTCTTTCGCCGGGGCAGTACCAGTTCCCTTACCTCTACCGGTGAGGAAACCCTTAATCGGATTGCAGCTATTGTTGTTAAATATCCAGAAATGCTCATCCAGGTTATCGGGCATACGGACAACGTGCCCGTTCCCCGCGAAAGTCTCGACAATTGGCAATACAGCGCTCTCCGGGCAGTAAGTGTTCTGAAAGGCCTAACCGCTAGTGGAGACATTGGCCCCAATCGGATAATAGCTGCCAGCAAAAGTGAATATGAACCCTTGGGAAGCAACGAAACCACCGAAGGCCGGCAGCGAAATCGCCGTGTCGAACTCATTATCGCCCCCAGGGAATCTGATTTAGAGCGGGAAGTGAGAAGGATAGTGGAATAGCCCTACTTTAAGCATAATGTATAATAGCTTTTATTAATTTTGGCGTTTCTATAACGGCAGCAATTTTCACATTGGACATAAACAGCCTGTTTGTAAAAGGTTTCGCAGCTCCCATAGCGGACTAAAGTCCGCGAAACCTACTAAAATGAAATCGCTGCTGCAACGGGCAAATAATAATATTCAAGCCATGCGGCAATTGTGTTTTTGGACAATAGCGCTTTTACTATTCTCTCAATCAGCAACCGATTCCCTCCCAAACTTTACCGCGCCGGTGCAGGGAACCATTCAGCTTACCGGTACTTTCGGCGAGTTGCGTGGCAATCACTTCCATGCCGGGCTGGATATTCGAGGGGCAGTAGGCCGCCCGGTTTACGCCATTGCTGATGGTTACATCTCCCGGATACGCGTGACCGTCAGTGGTTATGGGCAGGCACTCTACGTGCAACACCCCAACAGCGGGCACACCGCCGTGTACGGACACCTGGATCGTTTTCGGGATGATTTGATGGCCTTTACCCGAAGGGAGCAGTACAAGCAAGAGAGCTTTCTGCTCGACGAAGAATTGCCTCAAGATAGTTTTCCTGTTCGGCAAGGCGAGTTGATTGGATACATTGGCCAGCGGGGCTATGTCTCTGGGCCACATCTTCATTTTGAAATTCGGGATACGGAGACCGAACGGTCCCTTAATCCAATGAATTTTGGGATTACCGTACCTGATAGCCGACAACCACAAATTCGTGGCCTGCGGTTCTATCAGTTGAGTGAACGAGGCAACGTACTTACAGGAAAGGACTACTCGGTTCAAGGCCGTGGCACAGGAAAATACGTGCTGGCGGTAGATACACTTTACACTGATCAGCCAATTATCGCCTTGAGTATCAAAGCTTACGACCAGCAAAATGGCCGCCCAAACCTGAATGGCATCTACAGCCTAGAAATGTACCAGGACAGCCAACTTAATTTTGCTTACCGAATGGATCATTTTTTAGGTGAGCAGACCCGCTACCTCAATGCTCATCTCGATTATGAACAACAGCGGAAAAACAACAGCTGGTTTCAACGTGGTTTCGTATTACCGGGCAACCAACTGGACTTTTACGAAACAGATGAACGCCAGGGGCGCATTAAGCTCAAGCCTGGGCAGGCTAGTAAAATTCAGTTTCGCATCAGCGATCATCGAAATAATACCTCGACGTTGGAATTGGTAGTCAAAAGGCGAGAAAATGCTGTTCCTCTGCAAAATCCCGTTTACACCTATTACTTGCCTTACGACGAAGAAAACCTGATCGACGACGGGCGCCTACGGGCTCATTTCCCGGAAGGAATTTTTTATGAAGATGTTTTTTTGGATTACGACTTAGTGGAAGAAAACTCTAGCGGGCTCTACGCTCCGACGCACCGAATACACACCTCTTTAACGCCGCTGCATCGGTATTTCGATCTGCACATTCGTCCGATAGGTTTACCCGAGGCCCTAAAATCCAAGGCTATTATTGCACAATGCGATGATGGTCGGGAACCTGTTAGTTACGGTGGCGAATGGACCTCTGAAGGTCGCCTGCGTGCGCCCGTACGAGCTTTCGGCAACTTCACTATTATGGCCGACACTAGCCCCCCGGAGGTTCTTGCTGAACGTTTTTCTCAAAATATGAAGGGGTGGCCACGGTTTAGCTTCAAAATTTCCGACAACTTCCCCACAGCAGGAAAAGCCCGCGACCTCCGGTTTAGAGCGGAAGTCGACGGGCAATGGATTTTAATGGAGTATGATGGTCGAAAAAATCGCCTCTACCACGATTTTGATGGGCGCATCCCCAGTGGTGATCACCAATTGGTACTACGTGTAGTGGATGATCGTGGAAATGAAACGGTGGTAGAACGAAGTTTTAAGAATTAAATCAAATTCTGCCTTACCATTTGAATGGCAATGGCAATGAGGAGAATACCGAATACTTTGCGCAAAGTAGCCGTCACCTGATCGGAGATACGTTTTGCTAGCCAATCCGAGCTGCGCAAAATCACAAATACGATCAACAAGTTGATGACAATACCCGCCAAGATGGCCGTACTGTCAAACTCTGCCTTGAGTGACAAGATGGTGGTAAGTGTACCCGCGCCTGCAACCAATGGAAAAGCTATTGGCACAACGCTGCCAGACCCTCCATCCTCATGATGATCACGGAAGAACCGAATGCCCAGTACCATTTCCAGGCCGATGAAAAAGATGATGAGTGCGCCCGCCAGGGCAAAAGAAGCGACCTCCAAACCAAATAAGCCCAGTATAGCACTTCCGAAAAATAAAAAACTCAACATGATAATGCCTGCTGTAGACGTCGCCACAGAAGCATTAATTTTAACGCCTTCGCGTTTCATGTTCATGATAATAGGTAAAGAACCGATGATGTCAATGACCGAAAAAAGGATCAGACTCACAGACAATACAGCTGCCATTGTTTTAAGATTAAAGGATTATCAATGTTATTACTGACACAAATAACGCCTGGAAAGGAAAAATAACTTCCTGAAATATCATTTTTGGTCACTTAGACTTTAAATAGCTTATTTTTGTGTCAAACACAACACTATCATAATTATAGACCTATGCTGGATAATCAACTTGACCCCATCGACCGTAGGATATTGCATGAATTGACACAAGATGCTCGAATTCCTTACGTGCAACTAGCCAAAAAGCTGCATGTATCCAATACACTTGTGCATCAACGCGTAAAAAAACTGCGTGATAGCGGGGTGTTAAAACAGGCCGTTTATCGACTAGATGCCTGGGGCCTGGGCTACCAAACGTCGGCTTATACCCAAATCATGTTGGAAGAAGCCAAGCTGCACCGTGCCGTAGAAGACGAGCTGGCCAAAATTCCAGAAATAGTCGAATGTGTAAACATTGCCGGTCGATATGCCCTTATGGTAAAAATTTACGCCACTGACAATCGTCACTTACGCGATATCATTTACGAACAAATCCTTACCATTTCCGGGGTCGAAGGAACCAATACGACCATTGCTTTTGAGACGGCGTTTAATCGTACTGTACCAATTTAAGGAAAACAAGTAACCAATGACATGAACAATCAAACGACTGATTTACAGCTGCGTTTCCAAAAGGATATACACCCCTACCGTGTCTCTTCCAAGCAAGAAGCCCTATGGTGGAACGAAATCGTCCAACACTACGGCAAGCCCAAACGCGCGTATCACAATTTGGATCACCTAACGGTATTGTTCCACTGGGCGGATAGGTATCAAGCACTGCTGGCCGATCCAGAAATTGTCTATTGGGCTATCTGGTACCATGATATCATCTACCAAGCTCGTCGCCGAGACAATGAGGAACAAAGTGCCCTCTTGGCCGAAAATCGCCTTACTGAGATTGGATTAACGCCTGCAAAAATAACCGAAGTAGCTGCCTACATCCGTGCTACTTCTCAACACTTGAATGTGGAAGCCACTGGAGATTTAGCTTTTTTTCTGGATTTCGACTTGGCGATATTGGGAGCACCAGCCCAGGAATACAAACAATACGCGGCAGCTGTAAGACAGGAATACCAGCATGTGCCGGGCTTTTTGTATCGCCGTGGCCGGAAGAAGGTTTTGCGCTACTTTTTGGATGCTCCCAGGCTCTATCGAACGGAGGTAATGTATGAACTATTGGAAAAGCCCGCCAAAGAAAACTTACGTCAAGAATTAGGGCTCTAGGGAGTTCGTAAACAAAGCAACCCTTCTCCGTCGGCCAGAAAAAGGGTTGCATGGAATCAATTTACACAAAACGTATTTTAGCAGTAGCCAAGCAGGCTACTTTTAAGCAGGCGTTGGCATTTTGTAGAAAAATTGCTCTTGGGTAATTTTTCCATCAGTGACTTCATAAACGATGATTTCCGAGATCGTTGCACGAGGTCTTCCTTTCATAGTAGCATCGAGCGTCATCACAACAGAGAAGTGATCACCGGCTACAATGGGGTCAGAAACCTCCAGGCTGTGGAATTCTTCGGTCATTTCTTGAAATTGTTGAGACTTTATCAACAGATTATCAAGTCCTTTTACTTCCGCATTAGGGAAGCCCGCTGGCTCCAAGCCTACAGCATCGTCAGCAAACAATTCTTTGTACGCTTGGTCGCTTTGACCTTGGCGGCATAAGATAACAAGCCGTTGGGCGATTTCTTGAGTGGTCATAAAACATGGTTTTAGTTTAGCTTGACTTTAACCAAGCTTACAAATCAGATGATTATTAAGTCGGCGAACAAATATAGTCAAATTGTTTTTATTGAAGAATAAATACAATTATTTGTTTAAATAAAAATCACCTGATTACGCTTCGTTTCCAAAAAGATTATCACATCATCTATTTCGACCACTTGGTGGTTCAATAAAATTCCTTTAATCCCTGTATCTTTAGGGCAAAAGAAAGTACCCCATGCGGCAGAAGCTGGAAACCGAACAGAAAGCCTTAGAAATTAACCTTGACGACTCCGTTTACGGCACCTTTGCTGAAATTGGTGCAGGACAAGAGGTTGCCCGCTATTTTTTTCAGGTGGGAGCCGCCGCTGGCACGATTGCAAAAACGATGTCGGCATACGATAAAATTTACTCCGACCATATATACGGCACCGAGCCTACGGGGCGGTATGTTTGTCAATCGCGACTTTACAAGATGCTCGATCATGAATACGATCTGATCAGTACTCGATTAACACATGAACGGCCCGGTACTAATTTTTTCGTTTTTGCGGATACTGTAGCAGCGATCAATTACTCTCGTACCATCAAAGGCGATGGTTGGTTAGGTTTGCGTTTTCAGCTAAAACCAGACCAAGAGCCTAACGAGCTGATTCTGCACGTGCGAATGCTCGACAATGACAATCAATTACAGCAGCAAGCCATTGGTGTATTGGGGGTTAATCTGATTTATGCTTGTTTTAATTATTACGAGCAGCCCGAGGAGATGCTTCAATCGCTGCTGGACGGCCTGGAAGGCCGGATAAAAATTGATATGGTTCGCTTGACCGGCCCGGAATTCGATCATATCGACAATCGCCTTATCTGCCTATGGCTCGTGAGGCATGGCCTAACGGAGGTGGCTATTTTCAACCCTGATGGCCAGAGTATCCATGCCTCAGAGTTTTTATACAAAAAAGATGTGTTGGTCGTAAGAGGCAGTTACAGACCTCCTACTTTGGTCAACCTCGACATGATCAAAACCTCTAACCAGCAGTTTAGAAACCACCCCAAAGTAGAGGCTAGCCGGACCTTTTTAATGACGGAGATCACCCTTGACAACCTTAGAGCAGAAGATGGTGAGCTGGATGAAAAAGATTTCCTGGACCGGGCAGAATTACTATGTGCATTGGGGCAAACCGTTATTATATCTGACTGTGAGGAACACCAGAAGCTGGTCAGTTACCTTGCCGATTACAAAGTAAAGCAACTGGGGTTGGTGCTCGGAGTAAGGCCTTTGCTAGATATGCTCAACAACCAGTACTACCAAAATATGGAGACGCGTCTACTGGCTGCTTTTGGGGAGTTATTCGCGCGAAACGTTCGTATCTACGTTTACCCATATATGCAGGAAGGCAATGCCGAACTAATGACCGCAGAGACTCTCCCTGTCCCCGAAGGCCTTAAGTTTTTGTACCGCCACTTGCTTGACAATCAGCAAATCGTGGATGTTAAAGGTTTCCATGCTGAACATCTGCACATTTTCTCGAAAGATATTCTCAAAAAGATCAGAGAAGGTGCTTCTGGTTGGGAAAACATGGTGCCTGCTAAAGTAGCGGCGATCATCAAAGAAAAATGTCTATTCGGTTATCCTACGGAGACCTTGGAGTTTGAGTATTAAGAGTGTATTTAGGCATAGGCAGCTTCGCGTCCTTTTGCTAACCCCTAAGCCTATATCCCCGTTACTAAATGGTTTGGGACATTTCCACTTAGTGCCGGGTATAACTAGGGCATAGGAATTCACGACTGGTACTTACCTACATTTCATTTTCATACCAAATGTAGTTTGCCCAACAAGCCTTACTTTTGTAAGATGAAGCGCAAACAACTTTTTCTTTCAGAAAAGTTATTGATTTTACTAACCCTGGTATTGCTTGCCAGTTGTGGAAGCAAACCAAGGGAGAAACTGCACATTGCCACCGCTGCAAATATGCAGTTTGCAATGGAAGCTCTAACCCAAGCATTTACAGCAACTACGGATATTGCATGCGAAAGCATCATCAGTTCCTCAGGGAAATTAACCGCCCAAATAACGGAAGGAGCACCTTTTGATGTATTTGTATCTGCTGATTTGAAATACCCACAAGCTTTGGTCGATGCACAATTGACGGATGGCCCGGTACGCGTTTATGCTTATGGGCAACTGGTTCTTTGGACCCAAAAAGCAGCATTAGATCCTTCTACGATGGCACTTACCAAAGAAGAAGTTCGCCATATTGCCATGGCCAACCCCAAAACAGCACCCTATGGAATGGCGGCCGCACAAGTCCTTGCTTATTACCAACTCACAGACGCCGTACAACCAAAGTTGGTATTTGGAGAGAGTATCGCTCAGACAAATCAGTTTATCATATCACAAGCTGCTGAAATTGGGTTTACCGCACGATCTGTCGTTGAAGCTCCTATAGTGACGAACAAAGGTCGATGGCTGACATTGCCTAATGAGAGTTACGAACCGATAGCACAAGGCGTAGTTGTACTAATGGGGGACGAAGAAAAAGTAAAGCAAGCACGGCAATTTGCTGATTTCTTGTTTACCGCAGAAGCAAAAGCTATTATGGCAAAGTATGGTTATTTGGTACCTGATAATATGCAGCTGCAATGATTGACTGGACACCACTATTACTTACATTTAGGCTAGCATTGATTACCACTTTCCTACTTTTGGTGGTGTCTATCCCGCTGGCCTACTGGCTGGCTTATTCGAGAAATCGTATCAAGCCAATCATAGAAGCATTGGTGAGTATGCCATTGGTATTACCGCCAACGGTGCTTGGTTTTTATTTATTGGTAGCCTTTAGTCCTGCCAATGGCTTTGGCGGCTGGATAGATAAACACCTGGGCTTACGGCTGGTATTTTCCTTTGAAGGACTAGTGTTGGCGTCGATGCTATACAGTTTGCCTTTTATGGTACACCCCATCCAATCTGGACTCAGTAATTTATCGCCCTCCTTGAAAGAGGCTGCTTACGTATTGGGGAAATCACGATGGACAACTCTTCGGCGGGTGCTATTACCCAATATAAAACCTTCATTACTTACTGGCATCGTACTGGCTTTTGCCCATACAATCGGGGAATTCGGCGTAGTACTGATGATTGGTGGCAATATTCCCGGAGAAACAAAAGTAGCTGCCATTGCTGTATACGACGAGGTAGAATCCATGAACTACACAGCAGCCAACAGCTACTCTATCGTGCTTTTTATTACTACTTTCATCATTCTCCTACTGGTATACCTCTTCAATGGCGGTCACTTTAAACGCTCCTGGCTATGACCCAAATACAGGTAAAGAAAACGCTCAATGCTGCCGCAGGGAACATGTTGCTAGATGTAGACCTTCAGTTACCACCCCATCAACTTATTGGCCTATATGGCAAATCTGGTGCCGGCAAGACATCGCTTTTAAGAATCCTGGCCGGATTGTTTTCCCCCGACGAAGCGAAGATTATCGTTAATAACAAAACCTGGATAGATACTCAAAAAGGCATTCTACTATCCCCTCAAAAACGAAAAGTTGGGCTTGTCTTTCAAGATTATGCGCTTTTTCCAAACATGACGGTGAGAAAAAACTTGCTCTTTGCGCTAAGCAAAGGGCAATCGCCTGAGACGGTAGAAGAACTTATCGAACTCAGTGAATTGGGTGATCTGCAACACCAACGACCACTAAAACTATCAGGAGGGCAACAGCAACGGGTAGCCTTGGCACGCGCACTCGTACAACGCCCGGAATTGCTACTACTAGATGAGCCTTTATCTGCCTTGGATCAGGAAATGCGCGAAAAATTGCAGCAATATTTACTCCGCGTACACCAAACCTATGGTCTGACGACGATACTGATCAGCCATAATCAAGAGGAGATAGAAAAAATGGCGGATTGGGTTGTGGTGTTGGACTCAGGAAAAGTAGTCAAGCAAGGGAAAGTGGAAGATGTTTTTCACGATATCGCTCCACAACAGTTGATTACCCTAAAAGGAACTTTAGTAAAAAAAGAATATACCGCTGGTGGCACTTGGCTGACGATTGAAAATGGTGATAATGTTTGGAGAATACCAGCCGGTGATAGACACGTTACTTATCGTATTGGCGAGGAAGTCACCTTGAATATAGAGGCTGCAAAAATAAAATTCACTCGCTCCTAGGGCTTGTGAAACAAGTAAAGAGACAAAACCGTAAACAAGCTCTAATGGTTGAGTAATTTTACTTGTACTCAACGCGCTCTAAAAGCTTGTTTCGCCGTAGGAACAAGTTCCCAAACATGCTCTAAACACCCCACTTCATTACACCTAATAAACAACAACCATGAGACCTATTTACCTATTCCTTATTTTGTCCATCTCCCTTTTTTCACCTGGCCACGCACAGGTTGTTGATTCCACTTTTGGCGAACTTTATTCTTTTTCGTCAAGTCAGAATATTTATGGAATAACCGCCAGCGATTTTTCCGACAGAAAGGACAAGGCCTATTCAATGCTCTTTTTAGAGGACGGCAAAATCATCATGGCAGGGCACACGGCCAGCGAGGAGGACAGTGATTTTGCGTTCACTCGCTTGCTCGCTAATGGTCAATACGACCAAGATTTTAGCCCCGATGGTAGAATACAATTGGATTTAGGTTTCCAACGCGATTCCTGCCTCACCGCTGTTCGCTATGGCTCCGATCAAATGCTGATGGGGGGCAGCGCTGAGCAAGCCGGAGAAGCTGGTTTTTCTGCATTATTGATCAAAACGGACTTTGACGGCCAGTTGAACAGCAGCTTTGCTGAGGATGGGAAACTATTCCTTGATCTCCCTGGGCAACACGAGATGATCACCCGCTTGCATCCGCTTCCGGATGGTAAGATTATGGTTGCTGGCAATGCCTTTTTTGGTCCTTCTTACGACTACCCGGATTCCACGTCCATTTTTGTAGGTCGCTTATTGGAAGACGGCAGTGTAGATAGTAGTTTTGGGAATAACGGATTCATTTACAAAAACCGCAATGGCTGCCCCTCCAGCATCCTGGGCGATCTAGTGGTCTACCCAGATGGCGCATTCCTCCTTACTGCTGAGACCTATTCCCCTTATCCCGGACTCCTAAATCCTATAGGTCCTTGTGAACCCACCATATACGTATCGCGCTTTTTGCCGAATGGAGCTGTTGATGTCGCTTTTGGAGAAACTGGTACAACCGATGTTACGTCAACAACGGGCTGGGCAAAAGCACTGGGCATTTATGAAGACGGAAGAATTATCGTAGCAGGGTTAACCTCTGATGCTTTTACAATGCCAATTTATACTACAGTTGCCAGGCTCCTGCCGGACGGCACCCTCGACAGTACTTTTGCCGACAATGGTGTTTTTAGCGAACTTGTAAATCCGTCTGGTTTTAATGTGTCAAATCCTGTCGACATAATTTTTCGAGGTGATGAAGTGTTAGTGGGCTTCAGTTCAGAGAATTTTATAGGTGTTAATTCTTTTGGTGTGCTTTGCCTAAATAATGACGGGCAACTTAACACTGATTTTGGAGACGAAGGTGTTTTTAATTATTACCCTATTTATGGTTGGGGCATCTATGAAATTAACCAAATACAATTATCAGCAGATGAGCAAAGCTTATATTTTACAGGTGACTATAATAGCCAAAGTGACATGCTCATCTGCAAACTAGACATTAGCAGTAAGACGGTGGCCGTGGACGCCGACTTCTTCATCAAGCAAGAAGCTCAGCTTTACCCCAATCCGCTAACAGCAGGAGAGGTACTGTATATTGAACTGCCTGATTTTAGTAGAGCAAGCGATTTCGTCCTCCAGATATACGATAGTAGAGGAACGCTGGTGATGCACAGGAAGACAGATGCCGATATGCTACAGGCAGGCCTTCAGTTGCCAGTGTTCAATCAAGGGATCTACTTTATTGAGTTGTCCAATCAAGATGGCCGTTATTCCGGCAAGGTCCTGGTTTTAGATTAGGAATCAGCTTGTAAGCAACTTATTTTGAAAAGCCTTATTTTGCAGTCCCTTCGGAACGAAAAAACTTCCCAAAATCAACCAACATGAAAACGTATCTCTTCTCTCTTTTACTTCTTGCTTTTTGTTATGCCTGTGGAAGCTCTCCTACCGACATGCAGCAGAATGCCCCAAAGGAAGAAGCTATTCCTGAAGCCGTCGCCGTCTCTGAAAAAACGATGGCGATGCCCATCGATTCTTCCCTGGATATTGATTATCTCCGAGGCAGATTCAATCCAGCCACCCATCCTGATTTTACCAAGGTTACCCCTGGACTTACGGATGGTGATGGCACCTACTATTTACGAAAAGACACCTACGCGGCGTTTCAGGAGATGCACGCGGCCGCAGCCAAGGAAGGCGTGAAGCTAGAGATCGTATCTGCCACCCGCAATTTTGATCGCCAAAAGAGTATATGGGAAGCCAAATGGAACGGCAACCGCCTTTTGGAAGGGCGCGAAAAAGCCCCCGAGGCGTATCCCGTCCCCAAAGATCGCGCCCTGGCGATTCTACGCTGGAGCTCTATGCCCGGTACTAGCCGCCACCACTGGGGCACAGATATGGATATCAACCAGCTTACTAATAGCTATTTCGAAAAAGGAGAAGGCTTAAAAGTCTATGAGTGGCTGACTTCTCATGCCCATGAATTTGGTTTTTGCCAACCGTATTCCCCCAAAGGGGCTGAACGGCCACATGGCTACAACGAAGAAAAATGGCACTGGAGTTACGAACCCATTGCTCGGCAGTTAACAGATTTAGCGAGCACTACACTGCGTGATGAGCAGATTGATGGTTTTGAAGGCGCAGCTACCGCTGTAGAAATTGGTGTCGTAGAAAAATACGTTTTAGGCGTTAGTCAACAGTGTAAAGAATAAACTTGAGCGAATAGCCTCTGTACAAGAATTATCCAGTTTTTTTGTCAAAATTGTCCAGATTTTACCCGGAAGATGTCCTCACCTTTATAGTGGTGGACATCTTCCTTAGTTTAAGGGGGTACAAATACTGGCGTAGCACTAAGTTTTAATCCCCCTGAAATACACAAAAAAGTGCTTTACCACTTATCCGAGCAAAAGTACTTCCTGCCACTTATAAGATTCCACTTACCCTGACAGGCTTGAAAAAGCCTGTCTACTCCCCTTAAATTGCTGGTATTCCGGTTGAGACACCGGTGCAAACCTCCAGCGTAAAACAGCTATTGAGTTACTTCTCGTTAAGCGTACTTGCTTAGCACTGGTTGTTGTTTGCAGAAATGAGCATTGATCCAATTTACTGACAAACCCGTATTGCCATGCATTTTGAGAAAGCTTCCCTTGACAGTTATTTCCTACAATTACTTTTTCACGGTCAGAAAAATATCATTACCGACATCCCGGAAATTTAGAGACGCTGTGCTAGCATCTCTTAAGCACCTAAAACCCAACTATAGTAAAAGATGGAGCAACCAAGCCTTGTTGTACAGGGCATTGCGTTGTTCCATTTCTTTTCGCAGTTCGGATTTGAGCTGAGGAAAGGTAGGCTCAAGACGCAGTTTGGATATCTTCTTGATATAAAATGCAAAATTTAGTAATGCTTCTTTTTGCCCTTTCCCTACTTTGTCATTTCTGCGCAGATAACGTTCAAAAGCATCAGTCTGCGCCAAGATAAGCTCAGTATGATCTTCACCTCGAAGGCCTCCTTCTACAAAAAGCTTAATAAGTAATACCCTCGCTTGAATTTGATAGTAAACATTCAGAAAACTTACTTCTTGTAAAAGCTTGGTCGCCATTTCAGGCTGACGGTTAGCATAATGCCAAAGTGCCGTAGCAAGTGCCTTGGCATCCTTTCTGTTGTGAGCAGGAAGATAAGATGCATAATCTTCAATGAATTCTTGACACCAGGCGACCTCTTTGGCACGTAGAGCAACATTAACGATGCTGATATAAGTCATATCATTCAGTCGTTGATACTCCAAAAGAAGCGCATGCCTAAGGCCTAACTGATAGAGTTGCAAATTTTCAAAAACAAAATCCCCGTCACCACTATTTCCTTGTTTGATCGTATAATTAATCAAACTCTGTAATAAGTATTGTTGCTGCTGACGATGAAAGGAAGAGAGGTTATTCTCAAACAACTCTTTCAGTTGGTAATAAGCGACAGCATTACCAGATTCCAGTAAATCGAGCATCGCTAAATAGGCACCAGTCATCGGGTTATCTACCGGATAATCAGCAATGCCTGCCCGTATTTCTGGCAACAGCCAAATGTTATATTGCTCATCCAGTGGTTTTTCCCGTGCCTTAGCCTCACAGCTAAACGAGAGTTTATCCAACAGAAAACTGCGATCCAGTTGCTGCATCGCTTCTTCGTATTCTACCTTACTGAGGTTGAATTGGTCGGTTTCAGGGTGGTTAAAATAAAGACGATTGAGTTGAAATTTTTGGTAGTAAAAATCAGCATTCCGATAAGGGAGGTCGTCGAGCGCTTGGTAGGCATTTTCTGTCTCTTTTGTAAAAACAGGATAGGCCGAGGGGCGTTCAGCTAACGCTCGCAGCAATAATTGATGCTGTATATGCTCCTCCTTTTCTAACTGTAGAACCTGTAAATATTGCCGAAGTAAAGCCGTAAAAGCAGACATCAGGTTCAATAACTTTTGGTGATCATAGGGACGATCAGGAAAAAGCCGCTGGAAGACTTTTTCTTTCTGCAATTTGGCGTGTCGGTAATCGGGATGCCACCTGCGTACCAACAAGTAAAGATCCACTATCCGAGGATTCGCATTATAAATCGGCGATTTTAAAAACTGTAGTAAACGCTTAAGTTCTCCCTGATTCAGGAGCCGTAAATGTTGAACAAGCTTGCTTTTGTACATTTTTCACCCGAAAGGGAAACTGGTTTCATTGGTAAATTTAATTTTTTATCCTTATTTATTTTAAAACAATCTGCTCTTTATCAACTTATTATACTAAATAATAATGCTTTAAAGTATTATTACTAAAGAAAAATGTCTTTCTCTTTTCTTCTTTAGAATTCCTACTTTTATTTGTCTCGTTTACCCAAAGCCCCGCAAGCCAGGTAAACCACCCTGTATTCAACCCCTTTACAATTGCTTATGGCAACAATTGACACTCCTCGTATTTTTGCTCTATTGGTCGGAATCAATGATTATCCTGCACCAATTCCTCGTCTAAATGGTTGCTTGAATGACATTCGCAATGTAGAGCAATATCTTCGAGAACATATTGCTATCGAAAGTCAGGCAGCAAAAAAAACCAGCCATACCCCTTCCAATTTATCCATCACCCAAGAGGGGCCTTTACACCTTTGTATACTCGAAAACGAAGAAGCGACTTATACCAATATTATCAACGCTTTCCGGGAACATCTGCATAACGCTGGCCCCGAAGATGTCGTTTGGTTCCACTTTAGTGGCCACGGAACAGAGGGCTATACCGCGAAGGAATTCAGAGAAACACTGGAACCCAATGGCAAAGACCAAAACCTGGTATGCTACGCCAAAAATCCAGAGCAAGAACATTTTTTACTCGCGGATAAAGAATTAGCCGTCTTATTGCACGAAGTGGCCAACCATGACACCAAGGCTAGTCCGCCGCATATTGTCGTTTCATTGGATTGCTGCCACTCTGGGTCAGGCACCAGAGATTCGGAATGGGAACTTACCGAAATCACAGAAAGAACCGTTAGCCTTCAGCTTTTTGACACCTGGGAAGAAGCCGAGGCTACCGGTGCCTTGCGGGAACTGAGCAGTTACCTGGATGGTCATTTCGAGAAAAACCCTATGGCCCTTCCGCTATCAGAGCACATTCTTTTTTCTGCCTGCACAAGTATCCAGACAGCAGGCGACACCCCTACAGGAGGCATTTTCACCCGAAGCCTGATAGAAACCCTAACCACTGCCAACGGGCCATTGAACTACGCCGATCTTTTTATGCGCACACGCGCTACCGTCAAGCAGGCTCGCAAAGAACAGCTACCTCAGTTTGAAACCATCGGCGGATTTGACCCTTACCGCCAGTTTCTAAATGGAAAACCACATGGCACCCCTGATCTTTTCGAATTCATCAAGGAAGGAAACCATTGGATGATCAAGTGTGGTGCAATTCACGGTATTCCCGTGCGTCCCACTAGCCCCATCACTGTAGAAATAAAAACCTTTGGGTCAGGCGGAGAAACACTGGGCGTGGGGCACCTCACATCCGTAGGTGCTCACAAAAGCAAAGTCACTCTAGCAGACGCTCTGACCCTGGACGACAAAGCACTCTACCAGGCTAAAATCACCTACCTCCCTTTGCCAGCTTTGCTTGTCGGTATAAAGGGAGAAGAACAGGCTGTAAAAGAGATTATTGAGCAATGGCAAGACTCCCTGGGTATTAAATGGGTAACGGAAACAAGCGCAATAAAAGAAGCCGACCTGCTAGTAGAGGTCGCTAACGAATACTACCACGTTACCGACCAACGCACTCAAAAGCAGGTGTATTCTTTGGAGCGAACAATAGATAACGCCCCAAAACTGATCGTAAGCAGCTTGGGCAAAATAGTCCGCTGGGAACGAACACTCGCCCTGGCAAACGAAAAATCGAGAATTCGCTCCCGGGTGGCCTTGGAAATGGAAGTACTGCTGAACAAAAACAAAAAACAAAAAATCGTTGGAGAGACCGTCGTGCTCGACACAGCCAGCACTGATTTTATTAAACACCAAGATGCACTCGTTGCAGGTTTCCTACCGCAGCTTGTGGTTAAAAACACCAAGCAGCAATTGTACTGCTACCTTTTTCACTTGCGTAGTGATTACAGCATTTCGGCGTATGAAGGAGGACTTGTTTTTCGCCCAGACGAACACCCTGGTTTGCAAGAAGTAATACTTCCTCTTTTGAAAGAACACAAAGGTTGGGGTTTAGGCGCTGATGATAAATCCGCCGATTCATACTTCAAACTCTTCGTAACCACCGAGGAACTGGATTACCAACAACTGCTCCAAAGCGGACTTGGAGGAGATCGCGCTGCCAACTGGAACTGGAAACCCATTGGCGTAAGTGACGAGTGGTGTACGCTCACCATGAGAATACAACTAACCTCAAGCATTTAAGCAACCTGCATTAACTTAAAAGGATTTAAGATGTCAGCCAATACCCATATCCAACTTCCTTTCACTACCAGCCACGCTTTTATCGTGGGCATCAACGATTATCAGCACCTCACGCCACTGAGTACGGCAGTGAACGATGCGCGAGTAATTGCAGAGCGACTAGCAGAGCAACATGGCTTCAAGGTACATGCCCCCTTACTCAACGCTACCCACCAATCGTTGCGCAAGCTCCTCACTGAAGACATCCCAAGGTTAGTTGGTAAAGACGATCGTGTACTTTTCTACTTCGCGGGCCACGGCGTCGCACTCGACGGAGAAGAAGGTCCCAACGGCTACCTCGTCGCTGCCGACACCCGCCCAGGGCAGGAAGAAACCCTGATCCCGATGGCAACTCTACATGATGCCCTCACTACTTTGCCTTGTCGGCACGGACTGCTCATCCTGGATTGCTGTTTCTCCGGTGCCTTTAAGTGGTCCTCTGGCTTTAGGGATGTGATCTTTGATTTACCCAAAGTCATCTACGAAGAACGATTCTGGCGCTATTGCAAAGATCCGGCTTGGCAGGTGATCACTTCCTCGGCGCATGATCAAAAGGCGGTGGATATTATTACGAATCAGAGTCTAGGACTACGCGAAGAAGGCGGCGGCCAGCACTCCCCTTTTGCAGCCTCTTTGTTGGAAGCGCTAGGTGGCGCTGGTGATGTTATTCCCGCAGGTAAAGGCGATGGGGTAATGACCGCTACCGAACTATATTCTTACTTGCGTGACGCCGTGGAAACGCAAACAACGGAAAACGCCAAGCGGCAAAGTCCTTCTATTTTCAACCTCAAACGGCACGATAAAGGAGAGTTTATTTTCCTCCACCCTAACCACCGTTTCAATCTGCCGCCTACGCCGGATCGCAATCCATTCATGGGCCTATCTTCCTACAGTGAAGAAGATGCCAGCCTCTTTTTTGGCCGCGACCGCGTCGTGGAAGTACTCCTTGAAAAGGTGAAAGCAAATTCCTTGACCGTCGTCAGTGGTGCTTCCGGCACCGGCAAAAGCTCGGTCATCAAAGCAGGTGTATTACCTCAATTGCGTAAAGCAGGGCGTACGGTACTACCAATTATCCGCCCCGGAAAGGAACCTATGCAGACGATTGCCACCGAGCTGCCGGATATTGAAAAACAACTCAAGAATGGCGCTCCCCTTTTGGTTATCGACCAATACGAAGAACTGATCACCCAATGCCTGAACCAGGAGGAGCGACTGGCCTTTGAACAACAAATAGCTCAGTGGTTAGAGCAGTACCCTGAACTGGATATCATCCTAAGTATCCGCGCAGATTTCGAACCACAGTTTGAGAGTGAAGCATTGGCTCCATGGTGGGCCAAAGGGCGTTATGTGGTGCCTTCCTTTAGCCTGGATGAAATACGGGAAGTGATTACCAGACCTGCCGCCCAGGCCGTGCTTTTTTACGAACCAGAAGACTTGGTCGAACAGCTAAGCGAAGAAGTGAGTCAGGCTCCAGGAGCCTTGCCTTTACTCTCGTTTACCCTTAGTGAATTGTACCATGCTTACCTAAAGAGTGGCCGTCAGGATCGTTCCCTGGCAGAAGAAGATTATCAAAAACTGGGTGGTGTAATCGGCGCCCTCCGCACCCGCGCCGATGCCGAATACAAGGCTCTGACCCCCGATGAGCAGAGCAGTATGCGCAAACTCATGCTGCGAATGGTCTCACTCGAAGGCGGTGAACTGGCAGGTAAACGGGTGTACACGGAAGAATTGCAGTTTAGCAACGCGAAAGAAAGCCAGCGACTGACCACAATTGCCAATCGTTTGGTCGATGCGCGTTTATTATCCAAAGGAACAGACCCGCAGGGCAAGCCCTACATCGAACCGGCCCATGATGCCCTTGTCCGGGCTTGGGCCCGCTTATGGGAATGGATCAAAACCATTGGAGAAGAAAAAATAACGCTTCAGTACAAGCTAAGTCAAGCCGTAAACGATTACAATAACCTATTAAAAACACAACCTAAAAAAGCTAAAAACCTGTTATGGAACAGTAATCCCAGGTTAGAGTTACTGCAAGCAGAACTAAACAGCAAAGATCACGGATTCAACGCCCGAGAGGAAACTTTTGTAGGCGCGAGTATCAAAAGGCGGAAAGCACGCACTCGAATCAACTGGAGCATAGCCTTTGGCGTCATCATTGGGCTGGCTAGCTTATCTCTGCTTGCTAATAACCAGCGGATTGTAGCTCAAGAAAACGAGCAATTGGCCAAAGATCGTGCTCAAGAAGTGCTCGACAGCGCCAAAGTTGCCCAGACACAGCGAAGCAGAGCCCAAAGTGCTACCGTGCTCGCAATTTCCAACAATCTGGCCAGCCAGTCAGCGATGGCGAGACTTACTGACCCCACTGTTGCTTTTCGTTTAGCTGAAACAGCACTATCTTTAGCCCCCGAAAACAACCTCGCAAAGGGAGCCCTACTAAGTGCCTTTTACAACACCATTATTGATCACAAAACAGGGCTATTCTATAAACGCGTCAGCAAAGCAGACATGCCCTTTATACTGAACAAATGGGCGACAGAATCGCTACGGTCTTCCGATCAACTCCCTGAGGTACCTGAAGATGAATACCGGATGGGTTTTAGAAATCAAACCTGTTATTCTCCTCAGAAGAATTATTATTTTGAAGCTCGCCATGAGCACAACGGCGACTATTATTTAGAACTAGCTTCGTTTCAAAGTCAATCTTGGTCATCACGGAAGTTTCTAGAAGTAGAAACGCTATTTGCTACTCCATCATTTAGTCCGACAGAAGATTATATCATTATTCCCGAACAGAACCGACTAGACCTTTGCAGTCCTCTGGATATCAATGAGCCAATCCACCAACTTTTTGCCCCAAACGCCGTACGGCAAGCCTACTTTGCGGAAAGAGGAAAGAAAATATTCGCCCAAACCTACGATGACCGTTACTACGAATGGAATCTCAACGCTTACAATATTCCAACCATAGGGGAAAATCGATCGATCGCAAAAATGTATTATTCCCCAGATGGCGAAACTCTTGTACTCGAAGACGATGGCTCAGAACTTATCGGTGTATGGGTATTTGATCAAACCTGGAAGAAACGAGGAACTGGGCGCGCAAAAATGAGCCCCAACAATTCTTCTGTAACTCAGGAAGGATACCCCGCCATCCAACTGAGCGGATACCGTTCCTTTTCCATGCAGGATGCATTAAGAGAATTTAATCAGGTTTATTCTCAAGTAGACAAAGACAAGCATCAATTCACCACTCCTGAAGCACGCCGGAGCATTACCGTCACAGAGCTTCAGAGCCAAAGGCGGTCGGTGGAACTGTTAGGACACATGCGCCCAATCCTCTCTATCGCTATTTCTCCAGACGGAGAATCTATTCTCACTTGTTCCAGTGAGGAAGTAAAACTATGGGATTGGAATGGCAATAATTATTTTTCTATCCCTAAAGGAGGCAGAGCCGACTTTTCGCCAGACGGAAACTTCATCTACTTGTTTCCCTGGGATTCGGAAGAGGAATTCGGAGCTGCATACGATGGACCTGTAGACCTGGAGATCTATACCCTTAGTACAAAAGCGATTTCCGAGTGGGCCAACGCGCAAGGTGTTTACCGCCTGAGTAAAGCAGATAGGCTAAGGTATGGCATTGGCTACTAACCCAAAACTTGATTGATTCCTTGGCAACTGAGGTTGACAAGACCCGCGGCGCCCTGCCCTTGCTCTCTTTCACCTTAAGTGAATTGTATGATGCCTATATCCAATCCGGGCGAACCGCCCGGTCACTGACCGAGGAAGACTATCATAAAAAAGGGGCTTCTTTAGTGGATAGAGAACCTGGACCAACACCCTCTATGACAACCTGGATGAAATGTACCAAGAAAGTATGCGCAAGAAAAGCCTAAAGACTGGCCTTTTCCCTCCCTATACTTTTGCAAACCTTGACAAGGAGTAAAACCGAGGTAAAAACTCACCAAACAACAATTATCTACACGCAACACAAAATACTAATAAACAATACCTTATACTTTATTTCATTATTTTAAACTCTTATTTTCTTCAAAACTTGTCTTTGTTCCCTCCCCTTAACCTCCTTAAATTTACAAGACCAGGAATTAAGTATCTTTAATCCCTACAGGTTTTAGATCCAATTGCTGAAGTGAGTGGGCATCATACACCGCTTACTTCTAAACCAAAAGGTGGTATGTTGAACACCCTTTTTTCACCAAAATCCTTGCTCGGGATGCTGTTGCTGCTATTGCTCTACAGTTGTGGACAATACCGTGGCAGTGATTTTGAGCCGCAGTTATTGCGCCAGCTAACAGCAGAGGAGTTAGTCGCCTACGCTGATACCAGCAAGGTACTGACCAGGGTAAAGGCCATGAAAACCCCTAGCCAGCAAGTAGATAGCCTGCTACATTTTGCGGAATGGGTCAAAAACTACGACGAAGACGCCACCTTGCGCTACGCCCAGCTTGCCTACGATATCTCTACGGAAAACAATTGGAACATCCCACGTGGCATCAGTGCCAACCGCCTCGCCTGGAGCAAAAGTAAAAGGGTCAGATATGGCGAGGATGCCGAAGGCGCCATGGTTGACGCCCTGATCAGCAAGCGACTTTTGGATGGCTACAAATACCCCTACTGGGAAGAAGACATTAGCAATTTGCTAGGGTGTTTATACATCCGAAAAGGAAATCGGGATTCTGCCAGGTACTACTTTTCCAAGGCTCTCGAATTGAATCCTAAGCTCCTTGTTAAGCCAGAAGTTGCTCAAAAGAGCCGCGCGATGATCTTGCACAATTTGGGGTCTACCTTTAACGGCACCGATTCTTTGCTACAGCAGCATTACTACGAGCAAAGCGACAGCCTTTTTCAAGATTTAGACAACTGGGAAAACCGTACTCGGCTATGGCTTGATTGGGCGATCTACTATATCGACTACCCCAAGATGTACCAGAAAGCAGATTCATTGCTAAATTTTTGCCTTGCGTACGGCCAAGCGAATAACGATCAGAACCTACTGGTGAATGCTCATTACCTCAAAGGCTATTTGTTCCAAAAACAATTTAACACCTCGGCGGATACGACTCATTTCAATGTTGCGATACAGCAACTCAAGAAAAGCCTCGAGTTTTCTCAAGATGAAAGCTATCGTACCTATCAAATGCTGGGCAAAGTATTTCAGGGCAGCTGGGCCGAAGACATTGATGAAAGCCATGCTGATTCTGCCATCTACTATTACAAACAAGCTCTAATCGGTGCGCGTAAAGAAGGTGGCATCCGCACCATGGCCAATATCAGTGAAGAGTTAGCTTATCTGTACAGCTACAACAATGGTTTACACCAAGATGCATTAGGCGAAAAAATTGGCCCATTCCTGGATAAAAGCTACAAAGGGGCAGTTTACACGATTACCGATAATGCTAAAGCGGCTTATCAACGCATCAACAAGGTTGAATTGCGTGACCTGCGGGTAAGTGCTGCCAACAAAAGAAAAAACCAACAGCTGATTAGCATCATCAGCTTGCTGTTTATCGCTGTATTTTTTGTCATCTTTTTGCAAAGGTTACAAAACCGACGGCTCAAAGCGGAAATGATGGCCCTGCGGGCCCAAATCAATCCGCATTTTATGTCTAACAGCCTGAATGCTATTGAACACTTAGTCAACAAAGGAGAGGCACGGAAAGCGTCAAAATACCTGGTTCACTTTTCCCGGCTGACCCGGCAAATCCTCAATGGATCAGCCAATAGCATCATCAGCTTGGCGCAAGAATTAAAAACATTGAAGCATTTTCTGGCACTTGAGCAGTTGCGCTTTAGTGATAAGTTGGCCTTCAATATCGAATGTGATCCTAATATACCAACAGACGACATTGCAACGCCAGCATTGATTTTACAACCTTATATTGAAAATGCCATCTTACACGGCATCAAACCGAAACCAGAAGGTGGCCACATCAACATATCGATAACGAAAGAGGATAATATCCTAAAATTCGTCATCGAAGACAATGGCATTGGTCGCGAAGCCGCCCGTAAACTGAAAGAAGCCTCAGTATTGCAGCCCCAAAAATCAATGGGCATGGACATCACCCAACAGCGCTTAAAATCGCTGGGCCGTGTAAAAGGTCCTGCGCTGCAAATTGAAGACCTACACCATCGCGATGGTGCGGCAGCCGGCACGCGTGTCACCTTGCGACTACCATTTAAAACTTTAAAAAACAAAACCCACTGACCTTTTCTGTTTAGCGTAAAGCAAAACAATCAAGGAAGAAAACATTATTCAACACGTTCACTAAAACGAAACCCCATCATGGCTGACGAAGAAAAAAAGAAAGCAGCAGACACCAAGGAGGAACCCATTCTTAATCCACGCCCATTCCCTACTACACCTCGTAGCAAAGATGGCGTCCAACCTAGAATATTTGCGCTACTTATAGGTATCAACGACTACCAAGGCACTGTTACCAAATTGGGTGGGTGTATCAATGATGTAAACCTTACAGCTAATTATCTGCGGAAAAAATTTGGGGACGACAAGACCGAAAAACTAATCAAAGTCAAAGAATCGGTAGATACTACTGAAAAACATGGCCGCTTGCATCTTCGTATCCTTACCAATGCCAAAGCGACCTATGCTGCGATCATCAATGCCTTTGAGGATCACTTGATCAATGGTGGTGGCACCGCAGATGATACCTTCTGGTTCCACTTTAGTGGACATGGCACCGAACAGTTTACAGCCGCAGAATTTTCTAACCCTAAAGACCCTGAAGGCAAAGACCTTCCTTCGCTAGAACCCAATGGCAAAGACCAAAGCCTGGTGTGTTACAATCCCGGCGGCACCCAAAGCGGCATCTTTCTCGCCGACAAAGAGCTGGCGGCGATGATCGACACACTCTACAAAGGCGTGCCCACCAAAGAGGATTCTATTCCTCACATTGTGTTCTCGCTTGATTGTTGTCATTCCGGCTCCGGCACCCGCGATTTTCAAGAACCAGCAGGCTTCAAGTCTCGCCATTATGATTTCCTGCGGGGTGCTACAACGCCTGAGCTCGTTGGGACAGAAGAAACGCAACAAGCCGGCGTCCGAGGAGATGGTGTCACAAACCAAAGCGTCCGTCCACTAGACAGTTACTACAACAATTACTACAGCAATCAAAAAGCCAACGGCGGAATACTGCAGATTCCCCAGTCACGGCACGTACTCCTCTCTGCCTGCTCCAATGTGGAAAAAGCAGGGGACCTGCCTGCCGGCGGCGTATTCAGCAGCAGCCTGATAAGTGCACTAACTAGCGCTGCTACTGCCGAAGAAATAGGCACGCTCAATTACGCGGATTTATTCAAACAGACCCGCTCTCTGGCACGATCAAAGCGCAATGCGCAGAGCCCGCAATTTGAGCCCATTGCTGGTTTCAACCCCCATACGGCCTTCCTCGAAGGCTGGTCACTGGGCAAATCGCAGGAATACGAAGTGGTGCCCAATAACGACAAATGGTTTATCCGTTGCGGTGCTATCCATGGCTTCCCCACAGACACGGATACTTCAGCATTACCTGAAGGTTCTGCCAAAGAGATTATCGTAAAAGTCTACAAAAAAGCCGGACGGGAATTCATCGGTTTCGCCCTGGTCAAAAAGGTAGGTGTACAGGAAAGTGAGTTGGAACTCTTAGAAGACCTCAATGGCAAACTAGAAGCCATCAAGTCGGATTCCGCCAAACAAGACGACCTAGCCAAGGAACCTTACATTGCCGAAATATTCCAGTTGCCTGGAGAGCCTTTCTATGTTCATTTGGATGGAAGCGCCGAAGCGACCGCTATGCTGCGGGAAAATTGGTCGAAAATCATGCACGAGCAGGATCAGGACCTGACGAAAACAAATATTTTCATCGCTGCAAACGCGGCAGAAGAACAGCAAGCCCGGGCACGCGTGGTCATCAATGACGACGGTTACCAAACCTGGGAAGTAGCACGAGATCGCCCGTGGGGCTCTAGCCCCCTACAAATAACTGCCCAGGTAGCAGAAAAAACCATCGTGGAGATGACGAAGGGCCACCTTCGAAAAATCGCCCGCTGGACCAGGCTCTTGGCACTTAAAAATGAAGCCTCAAAAATCAAAGATGACTTTAAGCTAGAGCTCTTTGTAATGGACTACGCCCAATGGGTAGAAACCGGCAAGGTTGATATCTTTGACGGGGATGGTTTGAATATGGCAGAGATATACAAAAACGCGAAGAAATTCGAAGAATTCCCTGTCCGCCTACAAATACCTACAGCTAACTTCATCACCCCTGAAACAGGCGGAGAAATGGGGCTGGAAGTAGACAAAGACACCATCCTTTTTGGCTTACGCCTTTACAGTAATAAAGAGAACCGTTTTTATTATCTCTACGATTTTAAAAACAATGCCGCCATTGATTTCGTCCTTGACAAGGAACTGAATAAGAAAACAGCGGAAGAAGGGATCGACCTCCTTGATCTGACACCTTTTGAGATGGAGAGAACAGAAACAGAGGGCGTGTTACAACTCAAACTCCTGGTCACTCAAAAACAACTTTTAGACAAAGAGTTGTTGGTACAATCCGGCCTTGATGCCGATAAAGGGATGGGGCGCCTAAAGCGCGCCGGGTCTACAGATGGTTGGGATGCACGAACACTCAAGATGACCATCGTACGCCAGCAGGACCAGATTAAGCCCGACAAAGAAGCCTCTTTGGCAGACGGGAACATCACCATCAAGCCGCGTGCTGGGGTAAAAGCAGATTTAAGTGTAACCGCTACCACTGATCAGGAAACGAGTCGTAGCCTCCAAGTCAACCCTTTCCAGCAAATAGAAGCATTGGGAATTAATCTGGTAGATTTTCGAAAAGAACGAAGCTTGGGCAAGCAAAACGTCTTAGAGCTGAGCAACCTCGAAGTGGAATCCCCAGAAAGCTTGGTCGAAGACCCGTTGCAGATCTTACTCAACGATAGCCTAACCGAAGAGGAAGTAATGGTACCTGTCACCTTTGACGGAGAGTTCCTGCGCGTCATTGGCGATGCGGAGCAAGTGGATGGCAAAGTGCAAGTCAACATCCGGTCCTTGCCGGAAACCAAGAAAGTCTTTGACGAAAACGGTGGTTTTATTCCCAATCCACTAGGCACGGAAGAAGACGAACGCAGCCTGATCAAGGGCCTCAAAATGGTCTTCATGAAGTGGTCCGCTAAGCGGGAAGAGGACGAAACCGAACAAGCTGAAAAGCTAGCGGCTATCAATAAACTTTGTTGGGTCAAATACTACGATGATGGTACCATTGAACGAATGGAGGGAAATGTACCAGCACAGGTAAAAGTAGCCAAGAATATCCTGCTGACAGTGCACGGCATCATTGGCGACACCGAAGTGATTGCGGCCAACGTACCCAACATGGTCAACAAAACCGGTGAGAGCATAGCTGATAAATACGACCTCGTACTCACTTACGATTACGAAAACCTGAATACCCCGATTGCCGAAACAGCAGAGGACCTTCAAGAGAAACTGGCTGCCGTAGGCATTGATGCCAATAGCGGTAAAAAAATCACCATTCTCGCACATTCTATGGGTGGCCTGGTGTCTCGCCACTTGGTTGAAAAACTGGGCGGGGCTGCTTTTGTCAAACACCTGGTAATGGCAGGTACTCCCAATGCGGGGTCACCTTTCGGAAACGTACCCGGCTATCTTAGTTTTGCGACCAACATCTTGGACATTGCCTTCAATTTCTTACCCATCCTTGCGCCTGCTTCGGGTGCATTAAGTAAGGGATTGAAAGCGCTGGGTGATGCGGAACTTTTCGAGACCCTGGAGCAGATGAAACCCGGCTCTCCTTTCCTTGAGGAACTCAACAACCCTAACCAAAAACCAGATGGCATAAAATACTCCATCCTGGCAGGCGATGTATCAAAGTTCAAAGTAACGGGTGGCCGCTTGGCTCGGTTTATAGAGAGCTCGACTATCGCAATAGGGAACTTGGCCAACAAGCCTACCAATCACGACATTGCCGTGAGCGTAGACGGTATCCTCAATGAAATTGTATGGACGGCTCGTGAGCAAACGGTGAGTAGTACCACTATCGCTTGCCACCACCTCAACTACTTTATCACTGATGTTGGCCAGGAAGCCTTGGCAGAAATATTAGGATAATTTTTCAACACCGAGGCTACGTTTTCTTAAGAGCGTAGCCTCGGCTTGTTCACAAATAATCGATTCTGGCAAGGGAAAAAACAATGGACAAGTTGATCACTTTAGGTTTCAGTGATGCTTCTTTAATGCTCTTCGATGTAGAAGGCAATCAAAAGCAACGTTTTCCTTTTGTCGGATTCCCAGGCTGGCGACCTCTCGAGCGAAAACAAATCCATGATAAATCCAGATAATTAATAACTCGTCTATAAAACACCAAATCCCTAATAACTCCTTAAAAATATTCCTCCATAAGCATCTATCTTTGTACCATGAAATTTTCCGAATACCCCCTTTCCCCCGAGATAAAACAGAATATCGAAGCACTAGCTTATAAGCGTCCAACGGATATTCAGTACAAGGCTATCCCGCTCATTCTAAAAGGGGCGGATATTTTGGCGGTAGCCCAAACCGGCACCGGAAAGACGGCGGCTTTTGCGATCCCTGTCTTGCAGAAATTACAAAACTTCAAAGAACGTCAGCGGAGAAAAGATGGCATCAAATGCCTGGTGATGGTGCCTACACGAGAACTGGCGCTGCAAATTACCAAAGTGTTTGAGGAGCTAGGGAAAAATACCGGCGTTAAGGTGTACGGCCTGCTGGGCGGCGTGGAACAAGACCCGCAGATTGCCACCCTCACCAAAGGTGTAGATATATTAATCACTACGCCAGGACGGATGTTCGACCTCAGCCATCAGGGGGCATTACGACTGGAACGAGTAGAGACGCTCATTATCGACGAAGCCGATCAAATGCTAGGTTTGGGCTTCCTGAAGGATGTCCAAGATGTGATGAGGCTGCTGCCTAAACGCCGGCAAACGCTCTTCTTTTCGGCTACTATCGACGATGAAATCAAATCCTTGGCCCATTCGTTGACCCAGCAAGCAATTCGTATCCAGATTTCCCCGAAAGACCCTGTTTCCAAGAATGTAGACCACTCTGTGCTCTTCGTAGAAATGGATGATAAACGTTTTTTCCTGGAGCGTATCCTCAAAGAACAGCCAGAAGGAAAAATGCTCGTTTTTGTCCGTACGAAAGTACGTGCAGAGCGGGTACAAAAGGCCATGGAGCGAGTAGGCATTTCCAGCTTAATCCTGCATGGCGATGTAGAACAATCAGAACGAATTGCTACCCTGGCCGCCTTTAAAGCAGACGAAGAGCGCTTACTCATTGCAACCGATGTGAGTGCACGCGGCATCGACATTTCCAATATTACCCACGTCATCAATTACGATTTGCCCACAGAAGCAGACCAGTATGTGCATCGTATTGGCCGCACCGGGCGAGCCAAACAAAGAGGAATAGCCTACTCCTTTTGTGCGCCAGGAGAAAAAGTATTACTGCACGCTATTCATTCCTACACGGGTTACGAAATTAAAATTCTCGACCTCGACCGGGCCGATTATCGCGAAACGCTAAAGATGGCAGAAGAAGACCAGTTTGGTCTAAAGGAGCTCATGAAAGCGACCGAGGAAACTTTAGCGCTAAATAAGAAAGGGAAATCAAAGCGCCGGAAGGGGAAGAAACACTAAACTGTTTTTTTTGGGAAAGTCCGTAAAAGGATAACCTTCGGTGATCGTCCTTTCAGTCCTCAGAGTTCGGCTTGCTTCGCTCGCCTATGGTAATGGGTATAGCGATTAGTAAACACACATAGATCAACTTCCAACTAACGCTCTACGACTTTCGCCATTTGGCTAAAGTCCAGCAAAACAACGGACGACAGAAAAAACACCTTCTGATTAAACGAAACACCTCCATATAAATGCCTACTCAAAAAATAACCCGCACCAAACTCCCCGGCGCCCTCAAGGCACACGCGATCCTGATTGCGATCAATCGCTACGATAACATTGGCGCTCACCTGCTGACACCACGTGCAGATGCCGAAGCACTCAAAGAGACGCTCATCACCTACCAGGGTTTTGCGAAAGAGAATGTACACACTTGCTACGATTCTACCAAGGCTGAGTTGGAAACGTTTCTTGCCGAACTAAAACAAGCAGGTACCATCAAACCCAAAGACGGCCTTCTGTTTTACTACGCTGGCCACGGCCTGGCAGGCGATATCGACGGCGCAGGTGCCGCGGGCTACCTGATGCCCAGTGATGTCAGCTTCTCCATCGCAGAACTCTCCAAAAATGAGACGCTGATAAAAATGGAGTGGCTTTTTGAGCAGCTGGAAGCCTTTGATTGTCATCATACACTGGCTATCATGGATTGCTGTTTTGCGGGGGCTTTTCGGCGTATCAGTCGTACCCGCGCAACGATGGGCTTGGGCTTGCGGCCCATGAGTAAAAAGCGATTCAACCGCTACCAAGAAAAGCGCGCTTGGCAGGTACTCGCAAGCGCTGGCCCCGCAGAAAAAGCGGCAGATTTGATCAGCGAACGAGGAGAAGCAGCAGCTAACAACTCTCCTTTTGCAGAGGCACTTGTAGCCGCCCTCAGTGGCAAGGCTCGCCCCGATTTCAAACCCGCCGGTAAAAACTTAGGCGACGGCATTCTGACCACTCACGAGTTATTCATTTACCTGCACGATGAAGTGGAACGGCGTACCCGCAAAGCCGAGGCCTTCAAACCCCAAAACCCGGACCTTTTCCCGATGGGGCGGCACGATGGCGGCCAATTCATCTTTTGCGACCCTCGCCACCCGGAAAATGACCCCAAGTGGGATGAACGCAAACGTAAGAACCCCTACAAAGGTCTGGAACAATACGACATCGAAGATGCCGACTACTACTTTGGCCGCACCAGTGATGTAGAAAACTTGCGAGCCATCATGGGGCTTTCTGTCCAAACAGAAGAAGAATCGCAAAAAAGCCCTACACTATTGGTGCTTTCCGGGCCATCGGGTAGCGGTAAGTCTTCTTTGGTCAAGGCGGGGCTATTGCCCGCTTACCAGCAGGCGGGCTACGAAATTTTTCAATTTCGTCCCGGTGATCGCCCTTGGTCACTAAAGCGTCATCAAGACCAGAAATGGGAAGAAGTGATGAGTGACGAAACCAAGCCTTTTCGGTTTACACCGCCACAATCAATGGATCAAATGCCATCGTCTTCCTTCTTTGGCGAGCGCATTTTTTATCTAAACGCAAGCAAAAAACAAGTCCTTTATCTCGATCAGTTTGAAGAACTGTTCACCACCTGCACCCTTGAAGAGCAAACCACTGTCAACACTTACCTCAAAGAACTGTTCGAAGCGGCTGTTGCGGGTAAGCTGCAAATCATCATCTCCATGCGTTCTGATTTTGAATGGCAATTGGAGATCTCTGAATTTGGAGAACAATTTTGGGGCAAGCAGCAATCTTACTATGATTATTTCAAACTCTATCGCCTCTCTACACTGGGGTTGGATGATCTAAGATCGGCATTGGTGAATCCCGCGACTTTGTTTGCTTACGAATTCCAACAAGATGAAGTTGGCGACTTGGCAGATGCTATTCTGGAAGACCTCAACTACCTACCTAGTGCCCTGCCATTGCTGTCTTACACCATGCAAGAGATGGTAACGCACACGGCTTCTAGCGAGCGTGTTTTCAAGCGTACCGCCTACCGTGATAAACTGGGAGGCGTGAGCGGTGCTCTCAGCAGGCGGATGCAACTCATTTATGATGGTTTTGGCGCGAAGCCAACAGAAGAGAATCAAGATGGTGATCAAAGCCTCACCCCGAAGCAAGAACTCCTACGCCATGTTTTTCTGCGAATGGTAAGCCTTAGCGATGGCGAATACACCCGCCGCAGGGTATACCGTGATCAGCAGTTCGACGAACTACGCTTTGCGGATGACAACCAAGCCATCAATGAAATTCTGGATGCGCTACGCGCTGCCAATCTAATTTCTACCGGCGGCGAAGCAGGTATCCGATACGAAGAACTCATCCACGACTCGTTGATCAATACCTGGACGATGGGTAAAAGATGGATCAACGATTTTGGCAAAGAAAACCTGAGCTTGCAGCGAGAACTGTGGAAGGCCGTCATGGACAGTGCCGAAGCTCCACCTCCGAGCCCAAGGGGCTACGAAAAAGAACAGAACGAACAAGAACGTTCTTTGGTGGATTTGAACACCACCTTCAGTCGCCTCTGGGATAGCAACCCCAAGTTACTCCAACTCATCAAGCAAGTTGCTGATGCGTCCCTTTTCCTGCTGGAAGACAAGGACAACGTTTTCGTCAACGAGATGCTAGCAGAAACACCAGAGGAAGACAAAGCAGCCTTTCTCGAATTTTGGCACGAGTGCCATAGCCAACAAACTTTTCCCGACCTCAATTCGCTCATCCTTTCGGGGAATTCCGACAAAGTCTTAACCGTTTTACTGGAACAAGGCAAACATGGCCTCAACCTCGCGGAGGCGTCTTTTATTCAGCAAAGTTGGCAAAAACGGATCGCAAGCATCATTGAGCTCAAGCGGCAAAAAGAACAAGTTATCAATGAAATGATGAGTGCTACCTGGCGAGCCACTTCTTTTCTGGATGACAAAGATTTTGGAAATCTCAAAGGGGTAAGAGATATCTATAACAATATTAAAGTCTTGATGGATCTGGATAAAATTCGGTCCATTTCACCTGTACCTGTCTTTTCAAGTGGGCCACATCTAGCGGGTTTTGAAAATAGTATTGCTGATTTTGGCCATTACAATCCGGCCTTTCTGGATTGGTTGACAAAATACGCTATTCCTGCACACCAGGACTCCTTTCTCCGTCGATTGACCATGCCGTTTTACACGAAATTCTTACAAGTGCAGATTCGGAATTTTTACAACATTTATAAGTACCACGCAAAAAACGATTACATCCTTCCTGCTATGGCAGAAGCTTATCTGGCTCAATCAGGGGATATTAGTGACGAAGACAAGAGTACTTTTTGGTTTTATTATAACTTTGTAGTGTCTGCTTCAACACCTCCTGAAATGCCTGAGGAGCGAGGCTTTGATAAAAACGAGACGGTTGCGTGGGTCGCTTGTGCGTTTTGGCTACGGCGAACCTTGGATGGCACGATGGAATACTTTCGGGCCATCTTGGAAAAAATGTTGCAGGCTTATGATCCGGAATGGTTGGCAGCGACAGATAAAATATGGGACTCCCCGGAAGACTATCGAAAAGAAGTAGCGACTAATAAGGAGGCAATAGCTAAAGAGGTCGTCGATATTTTGGAAAAAGCGGATAAATACGACATTGAGCACCTTGGTCAACCTATTTATTTCACCACTGCGCTATATCATACTTTCAAGCCGCTGCTGAGCTTGAAAAAACTCCAATCTTTAGCGCCGGCAGCCATTTTTATTAGCGGTCCGCATGGTGAGGAATTCAATCTCGATTCATCGGATGAATTTGGCAAATACAATCCGGAATTTATTGATTGGCTTCACCAAACGGCTATTTCTTTTAAGCAAAATAAGTTGTTGAAAAAGCTAGCGCAGGCCTTCTACAACCACAAGCTAAAAGACCTGGCCAGGGTATATTATTGGGCTTCCCAGTACTGGGAGGAACACCCAAGCGAAAAAGAACGTACCATCACAAAATACCGCTTGATTATTATCGACTATAACGCTAGTGGCTTTGATGTTAATCGGTGGCAAGAAGTGCGTTACCGGCTTTGGCAAGAAGATTCAACCTCAGAAGGCCCTTACAGTTTCTTTGCGGAGCGCAACAATTCATTTCAAAGTACCAGCCCACATATTATCAGTCAATATATTGCCCTGGGCTTCTGGATAAGGCGACATATGGATGGAACGGCAGAGAAATTCCAAGAATTGTTAGTTGAAATACTCCAAACTTATGATGCCCAATGGTTGTCAGAACAAGTCTAATGGCTTTAGTATAGCGTAGCTTGGGCTTCAGCAGGGTACAGTCCAAGCCATATTTTCAGCACAAACATTTAGTATTGCACACACAAAACAAATGAGCCCCTATCTGGCAGGCCAAGTAGAGGCTCATTTGTTTTTGTAAGAGGCTCCTCTGGGATTTTATCCCCGCAGCACCTTAAACTCCCGGAACCATCTTGCCAAACTCTCATCGTAATGATGAGCCGCATAGCCAGAACCGTTATAGTATCGCGCTACCGCTTTGAAGTCATCTGCGCTTGGGTCTAACTTTTGCACCGCCGGGCGTACGCGTGAGCTCAAAGTCAGAAAGCGGGCAATCGACGTAATCTGCTTGTCTAACGGCAACGTATACAACTCCTTGGCCGAAGAGGCCCCTACCCGATTGTAATTGAAGCCCATCACCTGGCCCAGGCCAAAACTCATGGATTGATAGCGTAGTTCAACAAGGTCTGTATTAGGGTGTTTTTTTGCCAATTTTGACAACCAATGCTGTTCAAATCTTGGGCGAACTACACCGGCCGTTTCTTGGCGGATAATTGCTAATATCCATTCAGGAAGGATGATGCGCCCGTTGGCGGCTTTTAGTTCCTTTGCCGCCTTTTCAGCAGCAGCGCCGTAGCGTTTATTAATTTCCCGGCAAGTGAGTCCTTTCTTATCGTGGAGGGCGTTAAGCTGGAAGATGGCTTCATCAAAATCGCCACAATTGACAGTGTTGGTATCGATGGCCTCTTTGGCCAACTCCAGCATTTTTTCAAGGGTCTTGATGTTTAATTTCACATCAGGAATACTCTTGATAAGCTTGCGGGCGGTCTGCCAGGAGCAATCATAAGTAAGCGTTTTCCGTGAAATTATGGATGACTCCAACTTGTTGTCAAATTCAAACTGGGCCAAGGCCCGGTTGGTACCGCGACCAAAATCCCCATCAATCGAAAAGGAGCCTGAAGAAGAAGTAGAATATCCGAGAAAGATCAGTAACCGCTGAAAAGCACGAATAGAATCTTCTCCCGCCGAGCGGCGATTAAGCGTTACATCGCCTTTTACCAAGCGCTCGAGGTCTTTCTCCCAGTGTGGGGAGGCATTGGGCGGACTCAAAACTTGCTGAATTTTGGGGTCTTTAACTAGGTCTAGCATGGTTATGGTATTTTAGATGTTTTAATATCTAGGTAAAAATATAGTGTTTTTTCGGTAAAGAAAACGCCTAAAGGTGTTGATTACAAATTACAGCTTGCTGCCGCAGAATAAAAGAACCTCATGCCTGCCAGCTATAATGACAAGGTAACAGACAATAAATCAAGGATAAGTGGCAAAGCGTAGTCATGGACACAAATTCAAAAATCTATATATTGTATCAGCATTTATTCTTGACCCTTATTTTGATGAACACTATGCACTATAAATATTTACTACTACTTGCCCTTTTTACTGAATATGTGAGTGCTCAGGAATACAACAGACCAACCCCACCAGATTTCCCAAGTTATCAGTTCGAATTGAATGAGCTTTCATTCCGGGGGCATTATTGCGCCAATTCGTATCAACTCAATGCCGCAACCAAAACGAACATGTTTATTCTTGATTCGCTAGGCTATATCGCCTGGTACAGAAAAGACCAACAAGAAACATCCTTCGACTATAAATACCATGAAGGAATAAACAACTTTAGCTCAATAACCTATAAGCCCGAAGTAGCAGCTGTGTTTTTAACCTATGATAGTGATCTTCAATTACTCGACACTTTGACAACCGCAATTAGTGATGAACGTGGTGACACCCATGATTTTTTGTTATTAGAAAACGGAAACAAGATCATCGGCACCTTGTACGACACCATCATGAATCTTAGCCAATACACATTTAATGGCATTACCGGATCGGTAAATACATCAGTACGAGGTTATGGCATCCAGGAATTTGATGAAGAACACCATCTAATCTGGCAATGGCACAGCACTGATTTTGTGCACCCCGAGGAATTCTCCGAAGGTTTGAGTTACTATTCAAGTGATTTTGATTATGCACATGGCAATTCATTTTCCCTCGATGATGATGGTGACTTATTGGTCTCTCTTCGTAATACATCTACTGTGTACAAAGTAGATAGACTTAATAGAACAGGCGAGATATTATGGAGATTAGGAGGAGAACGGAGTACTTTTAACATCCTCAATTCAGGCGATACTTTTAGTGCACAACATTCTGCAAATCGCTTATCCAACGGAAATATTGGTATTTATGACAATGGCAATTTAAGAGTACCAACACAGTACTCCAGGGCCGCCGCTTATGCACTCGATTTTTCAGATTCTACCGCTACCCTTGAATGGTCTTACGATGCAAATCAGAGTATTTACGCTTCTGCAATGGGAAACGCACAATGGCTAGGTGATAGCCTAGTCTTAATAAACTGGGGCTATGTTTTTCGCCCTAGTCCTACCTTTAGTCTTGTTAATCAAGCTGGAGATTTGCTCACTTGTCTTTACTTTGAAGACTCCTATATGAGCTATAGAATACAGGCCACCACATTGGGATTTGATCTTCCTCGGCCATTGCTAACCTATGATATTTCTGGTGATTCTATCGTTATTAGCGCTCCGGCAGGATACGCCGAGTATATTTGGTCTACCGGAGAAACTACGCCATCAATTACTGCCACTACAGATAGTGTTTATCAAGTTTGGGTGCCCCATGGCATAGGCATGGTGGGAAGTCACCCTTTAAAAACCAGTACCATCGTAGAAAACTCAGAGGCTCAAATAGCATCTTTCAAGGTATTCCCCAATCCAGCAACCAACCACTTAAACATTGCCATTGATTTTAATGACAATCATGTTTTCAGTGTAGAGTTATACAACTCATCTGGCCAGATGATTAAAGGGTTCAAGAAGCAAAATGATCATTTTAATACGGTTATAAAAACCCTTGATTATCCTCGCGGGATTTACTACTTGAAGGTAATAACAGCAAGCGGAGCGCTAACCGAAAAGATCATATTGCTTTAATTCCACCGCCCCCTCAAGCCCGTTTCCCTACCTTCTGCCCTTCAGGGCGAAACATCAGAAAAAGACCTACCAGCACAAAAGGAATACTCAACAATTGGCCGGTACTAAGCGCATTGCCAAAAACGGTTTCAAAACCTCCTTGGCTGGCTTTGAAATTCTCGATATAAAAGCGGCTGCCAAATACCAACACGAAAAACAAGCCCAGAATATAGCCTGGCTTTTTCCGCTTATCGGTATTCCAATACACGTAATAAAGAATCACAAAAGCGATGAGGTAAGTAATAGATTCGTACAACTGCGCTGGGTGCCTGGGCACATCATCTACGCGCGTAAAAACAAAGGCCAGGTCGCCATCAGAAGGCTTGCCCAGTATCTCAGAATTCATCAGGTTACCTAAACGGATAAAGCAACCGGCCAGTGCTGTAGGCACTGCAACTTTATCCAAAATCCACAGCAAAGGTTTCTTGCTGATCCGGCGAGAGAAAATCCAAAGGGCAATCACAATACCCATCGCACCTCCATGACTGGCAAGGCCACCTTTCCATATCTGGTGAATTTCGCCAAGATGCTGGCTATAATAGTCCCAATCATAGAAAAATACGTGCCCTAAACGTGCTCCAATCACAGTACCGATCACCATGTACATGAAACACTTATCCAACCATTCCTCTGGTGCCTTCTCCGCAAGGAACATCCGGCGGACAATAAACAGCCCCAAAAGGAAGCCCAGTGCAAATAACAAACCATACCAGCGTAGGCTCAATGGGCCCAACTCGGCAATCTCTGGCGAAATACTCCATTCAATAGCAAGAAGAAAAAACTGCATAACACACCTGGGTTGATTGGACCATAAAGGTCGCAAAATATTCTAGCTTTCCTTATCTTTAAAGAATGATAAACCGCCGACAATTACTCCGCCGCAGCCTCCTCAGTGCAGGGGCGCTAAGTTTGGGCAATGCCATCCAAGCTACAAATAGCAGTATTCCATCCACCTCAAAACAGCTTTTTCAGCATTCTGCCTGCCGCTGGTGCTACCAGGATATCCCGCTGGAAGAGTTGGCGGAACGAGGCGTAGACATAGGTTTAAAAAGTATCGAATTGCTGCGCCCGGAAGAATGGGCCATTGTACAAACCAAGGGTTTAAATTGCGCCGTTGCTACCGATAGCTTCGCTAGTATCCCCAATGGTTTCAACAATCGCAAAAACCACGCCTCCCTCCAGGCCGATTATCCAGCCTTGATTCACCAGGCTGCCGATGCAGGCATCCCCAACGTCATCTGTTTCAGCGGCAACCGCAACGGTATGAAAGACGCTAAAGGCCTAGAGAATTGTGCCCGGGGCCTGGAGCCACTGGTCCGCGAAGCCGAACGAGCTGGCGTAACCCTCATCATGGAACTCCTCAACAGTAAAGTCGACCATAAGGATTATATGGCCGACCACACCGAATGGGGCGTTGCGCTAGTCAATAAAATCGGCTCTCCCAATTTCAGGTTGCTCTACGATATATATCACATGCAAATCATGGAGGGCAACCTCATCGCGAATATCCAGGAGCATCATGCGGCCATTGCTCACTACCATACAGGGGGCGTGCCCGGCCGCAGAGAGATCAATTCCAGTCAGGAAATCAATTACCCCGCCGTTATCCAAGCCATCAACAACACTGGCTACACCGGCTTTATTGGGCAAGAGTTTATTCCTTCTTACGAAAGTAAAATTGATGCACTGAGAGAGGGTGTGGGGATTTGTAGTTTGGGGTAGAGGGGAGTTTGTGTCATAATAGTGGAGAGCTTAGGTTAATCGTTGAAGAATAAAACAATCCGCCCAATTTTGCCTAAGACGTAGTCATACAACACAAATAAAAATGATGACTGATGAAGAAAGGGTTTTGAGAAAGTGTAAGATTTTGGAGTTAGATGATAAACTGAGTTACTTTATATGTTCCGATTTATCTGATCATTCTCTTAAGCAGGTATTTCTTTCAGGAAGTCAAATGATGAACTACAAAACTTATGCTTTAGGTGATAAAATCTACGCTTGCAAGAGTAGTATTGGTGAATGGAAGCTGGTGATAGGAGCTCAATTCAAAAGGAGTATAATTTTATCCCGCTTAAAGAAAGAGTTAGATGATCAATTGGATTAAATAAAGATGGAGCATTCATTTTACTATGACCTTGGAGTACATTA
>NZ_JBOEFX010000110.1:0-30225 GCF_050633125.1 Lewinella sp. | reverse complement strand
AAAAAAATAAACAGCTTAGAACTTTACTCCCCATCCATGCTTCTGCGTTGCACGGCACCCAGCCCCGAATTAGGGCTAATTAAACAAAGAAAAGAATCAAACGGAAACTTGATTAAACCAATAAACATTAATCGAAAAGGAGAAGTAGTAGGCTTACAGTCAAAAAGATACTGGGTCTATCTCCTTGGAGGATGGGGAATTAATATCGGTGGCTTCATGCTTCGACTGAAGAATGTTGCTAACGGAGAAACCGTAGAATGTAAAAAAGCCTTTTTCCGTGTCCAGGCCTATGCCTACAATAGAAGAGCAAAGAGAATATTCAAATTTGACATTAAGCAGCCAGGTGACTATGAAGTAATATTTGTGAATGCCAATACTCTGCAAGTAAAAAGATCAAATCTGCCTATTTTTTCATCCTTTATTAAGCCCACTTCAAACATTAAACTAAAGGTGTTGATCACAGAGAAAACTGGATTTTCGCCATTCATTGATTGAGTTTTCTTGGGATAGAATAGGGGTCGTGAAGTCATCAAAATCTTTTAAAGATAGACATATTGGATAGCGAATGGACTGACAAAAATATGCTACTTGCATATTTCCAAGCTATAGTAGATTATTTTGAAAAGAAAAAAATTACAGCTCGCTTCTACTAGTCCTACAAAAAAACTCTCCCTTCTACTCCAAGAGACCGATTCATTACCACGCATCCCTTTTATCGCAGAGTGTTCAATTTGACAACAGAGGAGTGTGATACTTTGGAGGCCGGTATTCACGACCCACCCTCTAGCTCCCTCCCTTTTGATGGAGGGAGAATTTGCGACGTCTAAAGTGTTGATTTTGCAAATGTTCCGATAATTTTTTTGACTATGACTTGATGGTTTACAAAAGCCCCTCGCCTGGTCAGGGAGGGGTTGGCGTGGGTCCTGAATACACGCTAAAATCCGTCATACCTATATCACAGCAAATCCCCCCTACCATTTACCACTATAAAAAGAGAACGGGTAGATAAATGCTTTCGCATCTATCTACCCGTCTCTGTACCAAGTACCTAATACAAAGTACCTCGTACCTTAAACATTACTGTTTCACAAATCGCTGTGGCTGTAATTCTCCATTCACTTCGATGAGGAGATAATACATACCAGGACGCAACTGAGAAATGTCAATCGTTTGCTGGTTATTATCCAACTTGATCTGGCGTAACTGCTGGCCGGTAGCCGTCATTACACGAATAGACTGCATATTGGCAACTGAACGAACGTTCAGAACATCCTGTGCAGGGTTCGGGAAGAGCTGTACATTATTATTGCCTTCTTCCATGCTCACACCACTGAAATCAACAGGTGGCTGGCTGTATTCCGTGTTACCTCCATCCAATTCGGTCGTAGTCACAACAGTTCCTCCTTCTACCAGAGCACCAGAGTTAGCTGTTACTGTAACCTGGTCAATGTAGATATGGTCAGAGTTAGCACTCGCATCACACTGGAAGCGAATCTGAGCATTACTAGGGAAGGTGTAGTTAGCAGCGCTAATGGTTACCGTTGTGGTATAGAAGCCATTGTTGTTGAAACTAGTTCCACTTGCCCAGGCAGCTACTGTTGTCCAGCTAGAACCATTGTAATAGCGTAACCAGAAGTCTTCTCCAGATTCCATGCCGTAAGCGTAGAAGTAGAATTCAACATCAATAGTACTGTAACCAGACAAGTTTAATGTAGGAGAGGTCATCGCTGAAGCAGTACCAGAGTTATCTCTGATACGGATAGATCTGCTACCCTCGTAAGAACGTGATCCACTGTAACGGTAACAGTCGGAGCCACCATCAGCCCAGCCGTCCCAGCCAGTCTCAAAGTAAGAACCAAGTAGTACGGTACTTCCACCGCCACCACAAGGTGCACAATCAGGACCGCCACAATCTACACCAGTCTCGTCACCGTTCTGAATACCATCAAAACAAGTAGGACAAGCAGCACAGTCAGGACCGCCACAATCTACACCGGTTTCGTTACCGTTCTGGATACCATCAAAACAGGTAGGACAAGCAGCACAATCAGGGCCACCACAGTCAACACCGGTCTCATTACCATTCTGAATACCATCCGTACAAGTAGGTGCAGGGCCGCTACCTAGACAGAAGTTGGTTGTTTCGCTAGATCCGAAAGAACCACCAGAAGCTTCGGTGCCACCACTAGAAGTAACCGTATAGCTACCATTGCCATAAGAACAGCAAATACCGTCTCCGTAAGTATCATTGATCGTAAAGTCATAACAACCATCTACCAAACAAAGATTCTCTACTACAGTAGAACCATCAGGCTGTGAGCCATAAGTTCCGCCTGAAGCAACAACAGAACCACCAGCATTGGTGATTGTCCAGCTCGTTTCTTCTGGGTAGTTATCCAAAGTGATCGTTACCGTCACTGCATTATCATTACAAGGGCCAGCACATGGTGCACAATTCGAGCCACCACAATCTACACCGGTTTCGTCACCATTCTGGATGCCATCACTACAAGTAGGGCCAGCAACACCACAAGAAGCAGACAAACAGCTGGCATTAGCTACTGTATTACGAATAACATTGCCTGGCTGAGGGCCAAAGCCTTGCGTAAAGTCGATACCAGTGGTAAGGTGACAGTAACTCATAATCGTACCGCCGCCAGAAGGGCTACCTGGTAAAGAACAACTTCCTTCAACACCACCAGCACAACCGTCAATAGCCGTGCCGTTGCCATTCCAAACACAAGCGTGGGTATGGCGCGAGCCAATAAGGTGACCCATTTCGTGCGTCACTACCATCACAGTAAAGGAATAAGTAGGGACATTGCTGTAAGAAGCATCGATACTACTAAAACACTTAGAGTTATCAACATTAGAATTACAAATACCAGCAAAACCAGCAGCAATACCACCGCTAGCTTGGTAAGAAACCAAGTGACTAAGGTCGCCATTGAAAGATCCTGTATTTGACTGGTAAGAACTCAACATTGCACTAGAGCTACTGCCAGAATAAGGAGCTGGTGTATCCCAAGCCTTGATTTCAGAAATGCCCATTTCCAGGCTTTCGTTAGCATAAAGGGTAATGGTCTCGTTGAATACCCCTGTTACATAATTGGTAGCACCAGTTACGCCGCCTTTATTCGTTACGATATCATCATCGATTTCGATGTATACCTGAATACAGTCTCCTGTTGCTCTTGACTCCGAGTACTGTAAATCACTTGGTGCGTACACTTCGCCATCATCAGGGGTGGCACAGTCCAAGTCTTGTGGCTGTAGGAAATAACGATCATTATAAATAAGGTGCTCACTGTTTGGAGCCCCTTCAACGATACCAATCACGTAGTTGCCGTATTCTGTACTGATTAAGCCGTGTAGCTCATTGTCAAAAACACTTAGTGCTACAACTGCTGTCGGATCACCATTCATGGTACCCGCGTAGTAAAGCCCAGGTGTATAATCCACATTTCTTCCGCTACTAGTGGTTAGTACAAAACCATCGGAAAGAACCTTATTAGGAATCAGCGTAACAACAACATCCCCTTGATCTGGCAAAGGAAAAGTAAGGCTTAGTACCTCTGGGCGTTCCTGCTGGAGGTTACGAATAGCCTCACGGTCAAGTGAAACGATCAATCCTTCTGTAAGAACATCCGTAGGAATATCCAGGTCTTTTAAATCCTGATCTGTGGTTGTTACAAGTGTATATTCACTTACGTCATTCTTGGCAACAGCCTTCGTTACCCTTTCGGCAACAGCTCCTTGCCCAAATGCCAGTACTGGCGCAAACAATAGTAATAGTAAATAGTGTGCGAATTTCATACTAGATAGTTTAGATGATGAATAGAAGTGACTCAGTGACTTACCTTCACAGGTAAACCCAGTAGCCTAAATCGGTATAAATATGGTTTTAAAACAATGTACTTTCTCTCGTGCAGTTCCTCAATGTTGCCCCAAGATATCTTTTTTTCATTTATTTGCACAAAAACAAGTATTTTAATTTAATTAAATTAAAAATCTAAATTATTCAATTTTAAATATTGTAAAATATACAATAAGCAATATTTTCTAAAATCACAACACTTCACACCACTACCAATACCTCACTGTTCTAAACGAAACCACCCCGAACCTTACCAGATGGAAGATTCGGGGTGGCAACAATATTTATTAATATTGTCCGCTAAGAACTATACTGTTACAGATTCACACGACCATAGCGCACGCCATCATCGTATTGAACTACATAAGCATTAGGGTATTCACTCTTGATTTGATCAAGCGCAAAAGTAACTTCTGACTGGCTAAAGTAATCTCCTACCAATACTCTCGTCAAGCTACGCGAAGGAATATACTCTGTTGCTACTTCACCATAATTTGACAACGTAGAAAATCTACTATTCCCTGAATCGTAGGTTTTCAATGCCCCAATCTGGATACGGAAGTAGCGCCCCTGATAACGCTTGGCACTAGAAGTATAAGCAAGGTTATCCTTAGCCGAAGTTCCATTAGCTGTGTATTCTTCGCCAGCCATACCCATCATTGTACCAGGGTTTATTACTGGGCTGGTAGGAGTCGTCGTCGGAGAAGTGCTATTGTTATTATTATCAACTTCAGACATAAACCCGCCGTCCTTGGTTCCTGTGTTGTTTCCTGCTGGATTTGTAACCGGATCAACGAAGGTGCCTTCTGTCGCTTGCAAAAACAATGGTTGCCCATAAGCAAAGGTCGATGGATCATCTGTTGCAAATACGTAGCCTCCCGGCTGGTAACCGCTGCGCTCGATTTCTACCCGAAAACGACGGTTAGGCAGGAGCTCAAACAGGTAATTGCCTGCTGCAAAATCTTTTTTGATCAGTAAATTTTCGTTACCATCATCAAAAATCTGGTACAAGGACACCGATATATTATTGATTAACGCCCCGGTAGCCTGATCATAAACATTGGCCTTGAGCGTAATCTGGCGGCCGCCTACTGAAAATTCAAAAACATCCTGGTTGCGCGTATTGGTTTTCTCTCCCCCAAAAACTCGGTTTGAAGTAAAGTAGCCACCAAAACCCGAAGGATTGCGCACGTAGCCCGAGTCATCGGCAGAAGAGTTTACAGGAAGCCCCATGTTTTCCGGCGCAGTCCAACTTACCTCTCCTCCATTCGAGCGAAAGACATCCAAGCCTCCAATAGAAGGATGGCCATTGGATGAGAAATACAGAATACCTTCTTCTGCATTATAATAAGGTGTGATTTCATCACCCAAACTATTGATCACCGGTCCCAAGTTCACAGGGAAGGTGTAATCCGTATTATCTGCACCTAAATCACGGGTTACATACCACAGATCAAGCCCACCACGGCCACCTTCGCGATTAGACGCAAAAATGATGTATTCCTGCCCATTGCTGTGAGCGACGGTAGGGGTGGTAGAATTAACACCTTTTACGTTGATAAAGTCAGGAAGTCGCTCGGGAGCAGTCCAGCCATTAGCAGAACGTTTGGTCAGGTAAATCTCGCAGCGTGTATTGAAGCCATTCCAGCCGCCATCATTATTACAGATGGTAAAGTAGAAACGCTGATTGTCCGGAGACATCGCTCCGTTGGCATACTGCCCGCCCTGTACAACAGGGAAGCCAGATGGGTTAGCTGCCTTGGTCCAGTTACGTCCCTGGCGCTGGCTTTCGTAAATACGTGCTTGCCCACCAATGGTAGACGTAAAGTAAAGCACATCTTCACTTACGGCTACAGGCGCAAAGTCATCACTGTCAGAGTTAACCGTACTTCCTGGGTGCAGGATCTCCATTCTACGGTCCATTTTAGAGGCCATATCTCTGGTGAGGTCAAGGCCTTTCAGCTCTACCCGTACAATATCTTGTAAAATAGCTTTATCCGGACCGGTGTATCCATCGGCTGCAGCCTGAAATGCGGTACGAGCCTTGTCGTACTGACCGTCCCGCTTGAGGGCCCGTGCGTACTTAAGTAGCACCAATTGGTCATCATTAAAGTTGGCAGGTACGTGCTGGTAGGCAGCAGCAGCATTGCGGTAATCATTAAGGCGATAGAAAATATCTGCCGCTTTATAGATATATTCTTCTTTGCTCTGTTTTTGCTCCCAGGCCGCCCGGTAGTTTTCCGCAGCAGCGAAAAGATCACCTTCTTTCTCTAGTTGCTCCGCTAGCTTGCGGTGCTTACGCCAAGACATTTCCTGCGCTTGTACCGCAGAAAAACTCAGACTTAAGGTTACTAAAACCAATAATAAATTGCGAATCATCATATCCAAGAGGGTTGTCGGTTCTCCGTATTTATGGTAAAATTGTTCTAAGAACGATAATTAATTGTTAAAAGTTGTTCGATGACTGGTGCAAAATGCCGGTGCTCTAGTTCTAAAACCTTTCGGGCAATGGCTTCCGCATCATCTTCCGGCTCTAAGGAGCAGCTCGTCTGAAAAATCACCCGCCCTTCATCGTAGTGCTCATTCACATAGTGAATCGTAATACCGCTCTCTGCTTCACCAGCAGCTTGAACGGCTTGGTGTACGTATTTTCCATACATTCCTTTACCTCCATATTTTGGCAATAAAGCAGGATGAATATTCACTATCTTACGAGGAAAGTGGCGCACCAAATAGTCAGGCACTAGCCATAAGAAACCAGCTAATACAATGAGATCAATACCACGCAATTGTGCAAGTAACTCCTCTGTCTCGTAAAAAGAACTCCGCTTTAGGACAAGCGTCGGTATCCCATGCTCCGCTGCCATATCCAAAACTGGTGCTGTAGCTTTATTGGAGACCACGAGGTTTACTTCAATAGAAGGATGGCCTTTAAAATGTTCAACAATCTTCCGGGCATTAGACCCTGTACCAGAAGCAAAAATGGCGATTCTTTGCACGCTTTTGTGGCTTGTTTTTCAACCTGCAAGTTAACGCTTTTTTAGTACTGACAAGAAGTAAGTCTCTGTTTTAAAAACAGCTTCATTTTACCAGACCTGCTTTCTCCAAAATAAATCGTAATATTGACTAGACTAGATTTAGGAAAACGCTCAATAGTTATGTTCAAACATCTACGTTACCTCCTCTTCTTGGGGTTATTTTTTTATTTTCTTGCTCCGGGAAAAGCACAGCAACTACGTATACAAGAGATAAGTCTTAATTTAGAGCAAGCTACCATTGAAGAGGCTTTAACCAAGTTAGCAGAACAATACCAAATTCGCTTTTATTACACGCCCATCGACTTCCCCTCTCAGCGCCTTGATTACCTTTATCAAAACACACCATTAGCCAGCGCCCTGGAAGAACTATTAGCCCCTGCTTCACTGGGTTATTTTATTTATCGTGATCAGTCGATCGCTATTTTGCCACAGGAAAACATTGCCAAACTAACAGCTTATCGCGAACAATTTTACCAAGCTTTGGATGGCCAACTTCAAAAAGGCACCTCTCCACAAGACGTCATCACCATCGGCAATGACCAGCCTAGCCAAGAAGGTTCCTCCGCTAAAATAGTAGGCCGCCTAGTCGATGCCAATACGGGTGAACCCATCATCGGTGCTACTGTTTTCTGGCCAGAAATTCAGAACGGCACCGTGAGCGACAGCCGGGGACTATGGGAGACAAATATCCCTCCGGGCAATCAATACGAGCTACAAATTCAGTACATAGGGTATGGCAGTTTTAGCCGTCAGTTTCAAATTATCGGCGATGGATTCCTCGACATCAAATTACTCCCCGTAGCAACCGACCTCGCTACGGTTATCGTCTTGGCCGAAGCCCAGGATGATAACGTGAGCAGCACCCAGGCCGGACTAAGCACCTTTTCTGTTCGTAGTATCAAAGACCTGCCTACCTTGCTAGGCGAGGCCGATGTCGTACGGAGTGTACTAACGACAGCAGGAGTAAACTCTATCGGCGAAGGCGCTACTGGTTTCAATGTTCGTGGCGGAGCCGTCGACCAAAACCTGATCCTTCAAGGAGGGAGTATTCTTTTCAATGCCTCCCACGCGCTAGGGTTTTATTCAACCATTAACCCGGAAATCATCCAGGATGTAGCACTTTACAAAAGCATCCTGCCCGCAGAATACGGTGGGCGACTATCTTCTGTTCTACAGGTAGATATGCGACGAGGCAAACAGACGGGATCTCGCGTCGCGGGAGGTTTAGGGCCAGTAACGGCTAAACTAAGTGCAGAGGGAGCTTTTGCTGAAGGAAAAGGTACTTACCTGCTAGGCCTTAGAGGTGCTTCTGCCAACTGGTTGTTACGCCAAGTCAACGACATTCCTATCAGCAGAAGCGAAGCGACCTTTTTTGATGGCAACCTATTGCTGCACTACGACCTTACCGAGAAAGACCAGCTGCGCCTGAGCCTCTACCGTGCAGGTGATGACTTTTCTTACAACCAGGAATTTGGTTTCAACTACAAAACAGCATCGGCAGAAGTCAACTATACCCGTAAAATCAAAGAAGAGCTTTCCTCTGAATTGAGCTTGGTCGCCAACCGCTTGAGTAGCTCCCGCACCGACTTGGCAGGAGCTGAAAGCGGTGCTTTACTCACTGGTATCACCTATTACAAGCTCAAGGAAGTTATTCGCCACCAAGAGGAAGACTGGAGCTGGACGGCAGGCCTTGAAACCATTTTATATCATGTTCCTGGCCAGGAACAAACGCCACAAGGACCAACATCTACCCTCCCTAATTTGAAGCTGGAGGATGAAAAAGGATGGGAATCCGCCCTTTTTGGAGAGGTCAATTGGCAACCCAGGGAACAGCTTTCCGTCAAAGTTGGCCTGCGCATCAACGACTACCAATACCTTGGTGGCCGAACACTTTTGGAGTATGGCCCCGATGGCAACTATGACCTTAGCAACGTCGTAGATACCCTCCAATACGCTTCAGGCGAAACCATCGAGTCTTATTTCACCATCGAACCACGCCTTTCTCTCCGTTACCAACTCTCTCCTGAGCAATCTGTTCGAGGCGGTTATAGCAGAACTTCACAGTTTGTCAATCAGGTTTTTAACACCGACACGCCTACGCCTCAGAGCCAGTTTCAGTTGAGCACACCTTATATCAAGCCTTTTTTAGCACACAATTTCTCACTGGGTTATTTCCGCAACTTCCGGAAAAATCGCTGGGAAACAGCTGTCGAAGGTTTCTATCGCGCGATTGATCAACTTTGGGATTATCAGGATTTTGCTGCGCTAAACCTTAATCCACATCTCGAAACAGAACTATTGGATGGACAGGGACGAGCCTACGGAGTAGAAGCCAGTATCAAAGGACGCAGCCTACGATTCGACGGACAAGTAAGCTATACTTGGTCGCGTACCGAACGGCAAATTGCGGGGATAAATCAAGGCAATTGGTATCCCAGTAATTTTGACCAGCCGCACAACATTAACCTAAGTTTCAAATACCGCATTGATGAACGGCAATCACTCAGCGCTAATTTCACTTTCGCGAGTGGACGGCCAACAACCGCCCCTATTGTCAGCTACACCAATGGCAATACTATCGTTGTCCCGATCTATACAGAACGCAATCAGTTGCGAATTCCGGATTATCACCGATTAGATCTTTCCTACAATATCGGAATGAATAAAAACAAAGAAAAGGGCTTTAAAACCAGCTGGAACTTTACGCTTTACAATGTTTATGGACGAAAAAACCCTTTCTCCGTATTTTATACCCAACGAGTCAATCAACGACGGGACTTTATAGCAAATCGACTGGCTATTTTAGGAACGATATTCCCCTCGGTGAGCTTCAACTTTGAGTTTCTTTGAACCACCAAAGGGCACCAAAGAAGGGTAGATTACTAGGTTAAATCACGAATTTAACTATGTTTTTATTGAACCACATGAGGGATTATAAGGGCATTTAAGGAAGGTCGTATAGCCCCGACGCAGGTAAAAACCTACGCCTAACAAGGGGAAATTCACGAATTTGCCCGAAAAGATTTATTTACGCAGCAAGCAAAAATATGGACAGATTACTTTACAGCCTACTATTTATGCTCGTGCTCTTTGCGCCAGCTTGCCTGGACGAGATAGAGATAGAAAACGCCGACCGTCCGGAGGATGGCTACGTGGTGCAAGCCAAGCTGATACAAGGCTCACCATCTTATGTAGAGGTAAAAGTGGAGCAGCTTTTCTTCTACACCAGCAACATCAACCGGCCAGTCAACAATGCCCTTGTTAGTTTGATAAAGAATACCGGCGAGCGCTACGAGTTTCAGGATATTCCACTAGATGGTATCTACAGTGCCTATCTGGAGCAAGTAGATTTCCCCGTGACCGTAGGGCAAGAATACCGGATCGAGGTCGAAATCACACCTGAGATCAGATTGCAATCCGACTGGGACAAAGTACACGCCACCCCGATGGCCGACCATATCAGTTGGGGTTTCACAGAAATAGAAACAATCTCTGTCGACGGACTTATCAGCCGCAGTCCAGGTATCCAAATCAACATTACTTCCCCCATCACTACGGCTGCCGAAAGGGCCCGCTTGCGTTGGGAATTCATTGATGCCTATCAGGTGACAGACAACCTTAATTTCACCTGCTATATAGAGAACCCCTATCAAAACAGCAAGCTGTTTTTATTAGATGGCAATACGGTCGCACCTGATACCATCAGGGATTATCCGCTATTTACCGACCGGTTAGGCATTCGGCATATTGAGGGGTACTATCTGAGTGTATTTCAGCAGGCCCTGAGCCCCGAGGCTTTTAATTATTGGGAACAAGTAGCGGCGCTACTCGAACGCGAGGGCACTGTTTTCGACAATCCCGCAGGCACCGTCAGTTCTAACATCAACAACCCTGCCGATAGCACCCAACTCGTCTATGGTTTCTTCTCCGCTTATTCACAGGATACACTGCGTCGCTTTTTCACGCGAGAAGAAATGGGTAATCTTAATTTTTACTGCCCCCGCCCTCCAACCAGCCAAGCTCCGCCACCTGTTACTGTTTGCGATGGATGCATTGACGCTCTTGGTTCCTCTTACAACAAACCCTACTACTGGCAATAAGGTCCATTATGAAAAAAATACTCCTACTGCATTTATTCTTTTTTGTATTAGAGGGAATGGCCTTTGCCCAAGGCAGTCGCTCACTCCAAAGTAGTTGGCTGCACCTCGACAAGCCTTTTTATGTCACAGAAGACGACCTGGGCTTCCAGCTTTACCTTGCCCCGGAGTTTGCAAAAGAAAGCATCGTCATCCAATCCATTCTTTTCGATGCGACTGGCGAACCTCAGCTCTATGCCTATTGGTCAAATCAACGAAAAAGTACGGTTCCTGGGAAAATGCTACTCCCGGCAGGTTTATCTACCGGATGGTACTACCTTTCCTTCCGGGTCTGGGACCGCGAACGACAAACCGAGCGCGTTCTACTACAAGCTCCTTTGGCGGTATACAACGATCAGGAAACCATTATTGCGGAAACGGTAAGCCAACAAGAACCAAGTCGGCAAACAGCTCCGGTTGTCATTCCTGAGAAAGAATTAACCATCAATATTGCCAACCTCCCGGAAAACGCCCTGGCTGGCGGCGAAATAAGTCTCGAATTGCAAATCACTGATCGTCGAAACCGACCTACAAGTGCCGAAGTCTCCGTCAGCGTTACCGACTGGGGGCTCATGGGCGCATCTATGGCAATGGGCATGGACAATTTGCAACAGAGTGATTCTTTACGCGTTGTTACACCAGCCAACCTTATTGGTACTACTTTCTGGCAGGGCATCCACCTTGAGGAAGATGGCCGCCCTGCTACCGCTCAACCGTTAGTCGCTATGATTTCGGATCGGGAACAAACCATAAACACAGATACTCGGGGGCGTTTCGTCTGGCAACAGCCCATTACAGCAAACCGTAGCCGCATGGGGTTTCTTAGCGAAAACGACCAACCTGTAAGGGTCCGCTTTCTACCCGCTCCGGGCCGGCTGGCATTGGGAGAGTTATTTTACACCCCTGCCGCATTTCGCTATCTGGAAATCAATCGCCAACGAAAAATTATTAAAAACCTTCTCCCAAGAAAAGAAGTACCTCTATTTATTGACGACTATCAGAATGATGTCAAACCTTTCGGTGGACCTTACCAATTGGCTGGCGTAAATCCTGCCCGGCAACTAAACTGGGCATACACCCCGACAGCAGCTTCATTGCCTGCCTCAACGACCATTTTTTGGTCTACGGGTAACCAAACGACAAGCAATGGAGTGCTTGACATAAAGTATGCCCACCCTCCCGAGGCAACGACTTATCGCATTGATGTGGTGGCCCAGGATGCCGAGGGGCGACGCGGACGGACGACCGTTTATTATAGGGTTAAATAAGGAACAGCACGAAAATACTAAACGCCTAACCGATCAATCATCCAACTGTGCTTGTACCCTTTCCAACTCCTGAATCACGGGCGGATAAACGCTCTTTGCCGATCGTCGATTGAGCCAATATACAAACCCATAAAAAACAGCCACCGAGACCAATGTTCCAACCTTTTCACGCGGCGTTATTGGCAGCAAGTCTAGTAAAGCTGGCGACCAATCATAGGCAGCAGGATCTCCAATGCCCACAATGAAAATAATATTCATAACGAAAGGAGGCAGTAGATACCACCATAAAACAGATTGCAGTAACTGCTGCTGATTTTTAAAGAATATTTTCTGCTCTTGTAACTGTTCCCGAAAAGAAGAGGCCATATTTACCGCAACCAGCTCTTTTCTCGCACGCCTTAGTTTATAGATGATGAAAATAAATATCAGCACCGCTAAAAGGCAAGCAACTTTGGTAATCGGAAAAGGTATCTCGTAAGCGAAGTAACTAAAAATCACTATTCCAATAAGAGAAGCAATAATTTCTCTCCGGTCTCGTGCTCGAATATTGCCTTCGATCCGATCCGTTTTATGTTGAAGGTCTATCATAAGTCTTGCTAAATCAAAGTTAATTTGCGCTTTGGTGGAAGTATCTTTCCAAATTTCTTTTAATTGCTCTTCTAACATCTCACAATAGTTTTCTCGTTATACATTGAAATAACTTCTCTCTGATTCTCTTCATTTTTACAGCTACGTGATTCTCTGTCAGACCCGTAATTTGACTGATTTCCCGGTAAGAAAGTTCCTCTAGGTAAAGTATAATCAATGATTGATCCGCTTCTTTCAAGGAAGAGATGCATTCATAAAGTGCTTGGTGTTTTTCTTGTTGATGATGATCAGGAGGAGAAGAGGAAGGGACAAACTGGATCGCATCTAGCCTTATCGTTTGACGATTACTGCGATTAAATTTCAATTTGGCGCGATAACAAACATTTAGCGCCACCCGATACGCCCAAGTACTGGCCTTTGACTTCCCTTGGAAACTCGGCAATGATTTCCACAAATGATAAACAACCTCCTGAAAAAGATCCTGAGGCTCGACAGGAGCTACAGCATAAATGCTACAAATCCGATAAATACTGGCTTTGTTCTCTTCGAGAATCTCTTTAAATGTCTGCGCTGGTGGTATAACCTCTTTTTTCATTATTTCTCATCATCCTTCTATTTACTTAGTGACACGCCGAGGAGAAATATGACAGAGAAATCTATTTTTTCCTTATAATCGCTATCAACTCTCAATCTACTTCTTCATAATCAATATACTCATCATCAAAATTGGCCTGTCTGGGCTCATCTTCATGACTGTTATTACTTGTAGTCCTGCCCTGATCAATAACTGGCGGTGCAATAAAAAAGCGGTATACGAAATAAACCAACAACCCGGTGAGGATAAATTTTATCATGATTCGAGGGGTACTTTTTAGCTAATAAAGCAAAGTTACGAATTTGAGTTAAACGAAAATTTAACATCTCATTCGCTTATAATAATTTCTTAGCTTTGTGGTTTGTTTTAAAAAGAACTCATTTCGCTATATGAAAGGTCTTCATCGCCTGACAGGTTGGTTGGTTTTCGCCATCGCAACGCTCGTCTATCTCTATTCCGCTGAACGTACAGGAAGTTTGTGGGATTGTGGAGAATTTATTCTTGGAGCTTACAAGCTACAAGTTGTTCACCCTCCTGGTGCGCCACTATTCGTTTTGGTCGGTCGCCTTTTCACTTGGGTCGCTGAGCTTTTCAGTGACGATCCTGCGAACATTGCTTTCGCGGTCAACATCATGTCGGGACTCTGTACGGCCTTTGCCGCTGCATTTATTGCCTGGGTAACCATCATGATCGGACGCCTTTCATTGGTTGGCCGTGACGGTGAAACCAACAGTGGCCAAGATCTCGCTTTAGCGGGTGGTGGACTAGCTGCCGGACTAGCTACGGCATTCGCCACATCTATATGGTTCTCTGCTGTAGAAGGTGAAGTATATGCCATGTCTACCATGTTCACCGCTATGACGCTTTGGTCGACAGTCAAATGGTATTCATTACCTGATGAACCTGAGACTGATCGTTGGCTCATCTTTACCGTTTACGCTGCAGGACTTTCAATCGGCGTTCACTTGCTGAGTATGCTGACCTTCCCTGCACTCGCTCTTTTCTATTATTTCAAGAAATACAAAAAGCACACCTTCCTGGGTATGGCCCTAGCCGCTGGTGGTGGTGTTGCTGCGATTGTTGTTATTCAAAAACTAATCATCGTAGGTATCCCTACCTTGTGGACTTGGATGGAACTCGCCATGGTCAATGGTTTGGGGCTTCCGCCTCACAGTGGTATCATTCCTACTTTATTGATTACACTTGGTGTTATTACACTTGGTTTGTGGTATGCTCATCAAAGTAAAAATGCTTTGCTACAGCAGATTTTTGTCGCCATGACCTTGGTTGTTATCGGTTTCTCTACCATTGGTGTCGTTGTTATTCGTGCCAATGCTGCTCCTCCGGTTAACATGAACAACCCAAGCGATGCTATGCGCCTGCTTCCTTACCTCAACCGCGAACAATACGGTGAGCGCCCCTTACTACGCGGTCCAGACTTTGATGCCAGTGTACAAAGCACAGATGTTGAAGATCGCTACGGTCTGGTAGGTGATGAATACAAAATCACCGATTATAAAATTAGTGTCAATTACGCCAATCGCGACAAGCACCTCTTCCCTCGTATGACGGATGGCACCCTCGGGCGCCCTCGTTTGTACAAGCAATGGATGGGCCTCGACCCTGACAAAGCACTACCTAAAGGACGGCCAAGTATGGGTGACAATATCGCCTTCTTCGTTCGCTACCAAGTAGGCTGGATGTACTGGCGTTATTTCATGTGGAACTTCTCCGGTCGCCAAAATGGCCAACAAGGTTTCTACGACTGGGACGAAAGTGCCGGTAACTGGATCACCGGCATCAATTTCCTGGATGAAGCCCGGCTTGGTGATCAATCAGCACTCCCTGAACGAATGGCCAACGATCCTTCACGGAACGTTTACTATATGCTGCCTTTCTTGTTTGGTTTGCTCGGTATGTTTTGGCATTCCTCCAAACGTCCCAATGATTTCATTGGCTTATTGGCATTGTTTATCATCACAGGTATTGGTATTATTGTTTACTCCAACCAGCCTCCGAATGAACCTCGTGAACGAGACTACGTACTGGCAGGCTCGATATTTACCTTCTGTATTTGGATAGGACTCGCCGTACCAGCCTTGTATCAAATGCTATCGGAACGTTTGGGTACCAGCAAAACGGTAAGTGCTGTAGGTGCAGGTTTATTGGTCTTGATCGCTCCATTACTAATGGGCTTCCAAAACTTTGACGACCACAGCCGTGCAGAACACTCTGGTGCGCGTGATTATGCTAGCAACTTCCTCAACTCTGTAGAAAAAGATGCCATCATCTTCACCTACGGTGATAACGACACTTACCCATTGTGGTACGCACAAGAGGTAGAAGGTATTCGTACGGATGTTCGGGTTGTCAATCTAAGTTTGATTGCCGTAGATTGGTACATCAACTTACTCAACCGCAAAGTCAACGATTCGCCTCCGGTTAAGATGAGCATCCCTAGTGAGCAAATCCGAGGAAAATTACGGAATCAGGTGTTTTACTACAATCAATCTGGTCAGGATCGTCCGATGCGTTTACAGGATTTTGTAAAATTCATTGGAGAAGACAATCCGCTCCAAAGTGGCAGTGGTCGCGTAATAGAAGCGCATTACCCTACCCAGAATGTCTTACTGCCTGTTGATAAGCAAGCAGTATTGAGCAGTGGCCTCGTAAGCATCGCAGATACCGCCAACATAGTGAACGCTATTCCAGTGCGGGTAAGTGATTCTCAGCTCCTGAAAGACGAGATTGCTATTCTTGATATCCTTGCTTCTAACCTTTGGGAACGTCCCATCTATTTTGCAGTAACTGCGCGGATGGAGAAACTCTTCGGTATGCAAGATTACATGCAGCTTGAAGGACTCGCATTACGTATTGTCCCTATCAAATCACGTAGCGAAAACAACATCTACGGCTTACTTGGTAGTGGTCGCGTAAACACGGACGCTTTGTACGAAAATGTTACCACCAAATGGAAATGGGGCAACTTCGACAAGGAGGACACCTACATCAATCACAGCTACGGCCCCAGCGTGCAGAGTATGCAATTCGCCATGCAACGTGGTGCTCAAGCCTTGCTAAACGAAGGTGAGACCGAGAAAGCCGTCAACTTGGTAGATCAATATTTTGACGCTTTCCCGAACATGAACTTCGAATACGGGATTCACTCTGCCTACATGATCGGCATCTACTCCCAAGCCGGAGCCTACGATAAAGCTAAGCCAAAAATGAAAATTTTGGCCCGCAACATCGAAGACCGTATCGATTACTACATGACCTTGCCGGATGATATTCTCCAGCTCAGTTATGGTACCGACTTCCAGGCAGCTCTTGCTGTAGCAGAACGTTTGGTAGCTTACGCTCAACGGGGTGGTGACACAGAGTTCCAGAATGAACTGATGGCGGTATTTGGTGACTTTGTTCGCCAGCCAGGGCCACCATCAGGAGGGCCAGGTGAGCTTCCCGGTGAATAAAGAATTCACTTCCGAGTTCGAAAGAACTTGGTATGCTTGATAAAAAAAGAGAGAAGTTGGAATCGTCCAGCTTCTCTCTTTTTCTTTAGCGCTTATCTTAAACTCACCATTCCGATTTCAAAACAACGCCCGTTCCCGGTAAATCTGCATAATGCAACTTCGCCTGATCATCTATAACTACTCCTTTGGCAGGATCTTTCGCCAGCAATAGCGCGCCATCCATGTCTACATAATCAAGGAGAGGCGCAATATGGGCAATGGCCGAGATACCTACAGAGCTTTCCGTCATACAGCCCATCATTACTTTCAGCCCCAGCGTTCGAGCTTCTTTAATCATACGGCGAGCGGGCGTGAGCCCTCCACATTTTACCAGCTTGATATTAATGCCGTCAAAATGATTGGCACAGCGGGCAACATCAGCTTCCACATGGCAGCTTTCATCAGCGATGATAGGGAGTACACTTTCTGCCAAGGCTTTGCGGTGATCCGCCCAGGCATCTGCTTTTTGGGGTTGTTCGATGAACTCTACGCCCAGTTGTTTCAATTCATGGGCATATTCGATGGTTTGCTGAGCTGTCCAGCCCGTATTTGCATCTACGCGAAAAATAGCATCCGTATGCGACCGGAGGGTCTGCATGATTTCAAGGTCATGGTCGGTGCCCAATTTTACTTTGTAAAGCGGCCATGGCTTTTCTTGTAGCTTGGCCACCATTTCCGGCAACGGAGCCATACCAATCGTAAAGCTCGTCGTTGGTGCTTCAGCAGGATCTAAGCCCCACATTTCATAGAGCGGCTTTCCGTGTCGGCGTGCCCACAGGTCATTAGCCGCCATGTCCAAAGCACAACGCACAAAAGAATCATCAGGCAAGCGTTGTTCCAATTCCGCATAAAAATTTTCCGGCTCCGTGAAGGCATAAGTCTCCAACCAGGGGCGTACTCGCTCTACTGCGGCCAGCATCCCAGCCATACTTACACCATAATAAGTAGTGACCGTAGCCTCGCCATAGCCCTCAAAGCCCTGCTCATCCCGAAGTCGAATAATCATGGTCGGCTGCACAGTACGAGATTCATGGCTGATCGTGAAAGTATGGCGAAGAGGAAGATCGAATTGGAATACTTTTACTTGCATGGAAGTTCTTTTTTAAAAAACGGTCGTTTCTACAATCGTTATATTTAGCTAAAATATAGCTTGTTTTTGGATAATTTTAATTTAGTACAATGATGACCTCCAGAAGAAAATGGTTGACCAACAGTATCACCGCCATGGTTGGTACCGCACTCTTGGCTCCTTCAGACTTGTTGGCCCTACAGGAAACGGAAATAAAACTGGCCAATCAACTGGGGGCAAAGGAAGATGATGAAGCATACTGGGAATTGGTAAAAAGCCAGTTTGTATTAGAGAAAGGCTTACATTATTTCAACAATGGTTCACTGGGCACCAGCCCCGAGTACGTCTTCCAGGCCACGGAGCAGTTTCGCCGTACGCTCGACGGATTCCCCTCTCAATATATGTGGGGTGCTTGGGACGATCAGAAAGAAGTGGTGCGGGAAAAGGCAGGAAAAATGCTCAGCGTCTCTGCCGAAACCATCGCGCTAATTCATAATACCACCGAAGGCATGAACCTCATTGCCTCCAGTCTGGAACTAGCACCCGGAGAAGAAATTTTGCTCAGCAACCACGAGCACAGTAGTGCCCGTATTCCCTGGAAATACTGGCAGGAGGAGAAAGGTGTCGTTTTGAAGACTGTGGATTTGCCATTAATGCCGGAAAGCAAGGAAGAGATTGTGGCACTATTTCGGGAAGCGATTACCGCAAAAACTCGAGTGATCTCCCTCGTTCATGTGACCAACACCAACGGAATGCGCTTGCCCGTAAAAGAAATTACGGCAATGGCCCACGAACAGGGCATCTTGGTAGCCGTAGACGGTGCACAGTCTATGGGAATGTTCCAAATTGATTTAGCGGACTTGGGTTGTGATTTTTTTACTGCCAGCAGCCACAAATGGCTGTTCTCTCCCAAAGGAATGGGCATCTTTTATGCTACGGAAGCCGCGCAAAAATTACTTAAGCCTCTGATCGTATGCCGGGGGTATGACGATCCGAGCATTCGGCGGCTCGAAAATTACAATACCCGAAACTTGCCGGAATTACTAGGCCTGGGAGCAGCCCTTGATTTCCGCAACTTAATTGGACAGGAGAAAATAGAAAGTCGGACCTACGCACTGAAAAAACATCTACGAGAGCAGTTGGCAGATGACGACCGCTTTACAATCAAAACACCGGCACCCGATGCGCTGTCCGCAGGCATTCAAACAGTTGAAGTCATAGGAAGATACGTCGATGAATTTATGCAAGACCTTACAGATCGTTACCAGATCGACTGCCGCCCCATGATGTCTCACTCGCTGAATGGGCTGCGTATCTCCCTGGCTATATTCAATACCAAAGCAGATATTGATTATTTGGTGAAGGCTTTGCGGACGGTTTAGTAGACTTGTTGGGAAATTAAATTGAGAATATGTCCTCAGTCTTACCCAGCAAAAGAGCGCAACTCAAACCAGAGTTGCGCTCTACAAAACTATACGTGTAAGACGTTATTAGCGTCTTATTTCACCCAATTCTTAATGAAACACAACGAACTCTTGTACCATCGGCTCCGCTCCCTGCGTTTCGAGGCGCAAGACATAGGTACCTTCCGTATAAGCCCGGGTATCAAGTAGCGTTCCTTCTACCGGCCACTGTTCGTAAGTAGCTTGGTAGATCACCTGACCTAGCAGGCTGTACACACTCACCTTCACCTGCGTTTCCGCCAATCCTACTGCTTTGACTTTTATCTGATCCGTAGCAGGGTTAGGATAAACATTCAGGTTGACGGAGCCATCATTCCCGTTACCAGCAAAGTCACCCTCGTCATCAGAGAAGTCACATACAACGGTTACGGAAGCAAGGTATTCACAGCCGTTGGCATCGGTGATCAATACACTGAAGGTCTGTGTGATGTAACCCATCGTAAACAAGATACCCGGAAGGGTAGGATCAGTCGTGATGTAGCCGTCTTCCAGTGGGAAAGTCAACTGCCACTGGTAGGTGTAGGGCGGTGTGCCACCGGTGGGGGTTACACCCAAGCGGTTGTTGTCGCTGTTACATTCGATCACATCGCTACCAAAGCTGAAGGTGGCGCTGATGTCGTTGTTCACCACTAGAATATCCTGGCTCACCGAGTTGGTATTGCCGCAGCTATCTTCTGCTTTCCAGGTACGGGTGATCAAAAGCCCCTCGGGCGTAGTCGTCGAAGTTTCGGAGAAGACCACTTCTACAGCTTCGTCGTAATCATCAGTAGCAATAACGTCAGCTACTTCTGGCACTGCCGCACAGAATACTTCCACGTCATCAGGTACATTGAAGAAATCAGGAGCGTTACCATCCATGTAGAAGACAGTCAGTTTAGCCGAGCTGGTGTTGCCACAAGGATCGGTGGCGATAAACTTGTAATCGTAGCGGGCCAGGTAGCCATCCGCGGCACAGTCGTCGGAAATGGTCGTTTCTACCACTACTTGGGCCGTGATCGAAGCACAGTTGTCCGTCACCGTCACATCGTCAGCAGTCAGGAAGAGCGGATCGCCAGGATCGCCGAAACCATTACCCACGTTGAGGAAGAGTTCGTCGCCACTTGCCAAGCCGAAGAGCAGGTCGCTAGTGAATTCAATTTCTGGCGCCACGTTGTCATCAAAGAAGACTTGCTGCGTAGCTACCGAAGTATTGCCACAGGCATCAGTCGCAGTCCAGGTACGGGTGAGTACTTCGCCACAACCAGTTTCGCTGCTCATCACTTCTTCAAAGAAGACTTGAGCCTGCTGGCCGGTACAGCCGTCTACGGCGGTTACGACCACATCGATGCCGGTATTGTTACACATATTGGCGGGTACACCGCTGAATACCGGGCCTGCATTGTCAAGCACGATGATGCTCTGGACAAAGGTCGTTGCGTTGCCGCAAGCATCCCTTATTGTCCAGGTGCGGTCGTAAGCTACAGGATTGGCCGCGCAGCTCGCCTCAATTGGCGCACTATCTACGAAAGTCATACTGGCGATTTCGCCACAAGCGTCTGTTGCTTCGATCATGGGGATATCGTCGCCACAGTTCAACGTCAGTTCGTTGGGGCTGCTCACCACGGGTGGCGTCATATCCACAAAGTCGATCATAATCCCCAGACTGGTCGTGTTGCCACAAGCGTCGGTCGCCGTCACATTGAGGCGGTAGCGGGCGAAGTAGCCGTTTTCCTGACAGTCGCCCTCGTCCATAAGGCTGAGTTCAATGCTGGATTCACCGCTGCCACAACCTGTACCCACGCTGATCGCGGCTTCCAGATCTGCTACGGAGAAGGCAATATCCTGATCACAGTCGATCGGAAGTTCTATCATATCACCGTCCATCACGTCGCCAATTTCCGGGTAGTCGATAGTGATGGTCGGTCCGCTGGTGCCGTTCAGGCTGATACGCTGGGTGTAAGAAGCGCTGTTGCCACAAGCGTCTTCTGCATTCCAGGTACGCTCGATGTACTGTCCACCGTCACAGTCGATAGGGTCAGACTGACTGAAGGTCATCACGGCCAATTCACAATCATCCACCGCTTGTACATCCGCCACAGGTGGCAAGTTGTCTAGGCTGGCACAGGCATCTGCGGGCAGTCCTTGGAATACTGGTGCCGTTTCGTCTACGAGGTACCAGTTGATGGTAGCCACGCTTTCGTTGCCACATTCGTCCTTACTGGTCCAGGTGCTTACAAAATGGCCAGAGTAGCCGTACTCTAGGCAATCGAAATTACCCATGTCTTCCAGGGTGTACTCGACTTCGGTCTGCCCACTGCAATTATCAAAGGCTAAAGCATTGTTGGCAATGATCTGAGAGATGTTGCCGTATTCGGAACATTCAATGTACACATCATCACCATGCTGGTATTGGTCGATGTATTCATCAACGAAAGTGATTACGGGTGGGGTCGTGTCCTCCACCGTCACGATCTGGGTTGCTACGCTGGTGTTGCCACAACCGTCGGAAGCCAGCCAAGTACGGGTAAGGGTGTAGTTGTTAGGACAGTCGCCGTCGGTGCGTACCTCATTGAAGTTGTAGATCACATCAGAACAAGCATCAAAAGCTTCAAGCTGAGGTACGGGTGCAGTCTCTCCACACTCGATGGTCACATTAGCAGGCGAAGAGGTAAATACGGGCGGCGTCGTGTCAATAATCTCCGTAATGAGTGTGTAAACCGTTTCGTTACCACACCCATCTTGTACTGTAAATACTTGCTGCCAACGGGTGAGGACATTGCCAACACAAGGGCCGTCGTACAGTTGCGTCAGCACTTCTGTGATGTTCGCAAAATCAATACTGGAACAGTTGTCCGCGATCGTCAATTCTGTAATATCAATGAGTGGATCGGCAGTGGTAGAGGGCAGGTCACATTCAACAACGTAAGTACCTCCGTTGGGGATGCCATTGAAGCTCACTTCCGGGCCTGTATTGTCAGTAAAGGTGTAATTACACACGAATGCTTCAGAGACATTTTCAGATTCATCTTCCGCCAAGAAGGTAACGGTAATCGTACGGCTACAGGTACCTTCGTTGGTGATGGTGATGTCGTCAACGATGATGGTCAAGTCGGCTTCTTCTGTACAATTATCTGATAAACAACCCTGGAGGGCTGGGATCGAAATACCGCCGACCGTCCAGCCGGTAAATACATCAATCTCATCGCCTTCGCTCAGCGAAATCGTCGCGTCGGCGGGGCAGACATTGCCATCTTCGGTAAAGAAAGTCTGGTCAATTTGGCAAGCCAGATCAAAAACGGGAGCTTCGGTATCTACACCGTCGTTGATCGTCACGTTAAATTCCATTTCCTCACAATCATCATTACCCGTATCGCGGGCTGTTACCGTGAAGGTGCCTGCACTGAGGCCGGTGAAAACATTACCAGGCTGGAAGCCTGCACCGATGCTGTATTCGATACCGTCACAGGTGGTACAGTTGGCATCTACGGTGATCGAACCGTCCGTGCCATCGGGGCAGAGCGGATCAACCGTTGCTACGTTAATAATCTCCAGGTCACAGCAGAAACCAAAATCGTCGTTTACGGTGATCATTGCCAGGCAACTGCCGGAATTGTCGCCACCGTCGGTAGCAGTGAGGGTGACCATTTGCGTCGTTCCTACGTCCTCACAGTCGAAGGTGTCTTCTGAAAGCGAGTAGGTGATTCCCGTACAGTTATCTACGATACCGTTGAGCACCTGGTCGGTGGTGATGGTCACCATTTCGTCTTCGCCAATGTTTACGGTAAGGTTGCGGCAAAATACCGTTGGTGCATCAGCATCTTCTACCGTCAGGGTGACGGTACAGGCGTCACTGTTGCCGTTGCCGTCAGATGCGGTGTAGGTGAGCAGGTATTCGCCTACCGGAACGCGACTGCACAGGTCAGGCGCGCCAGTGATGGTGATCTGGCCGCCAGCGGAGTTGCCAACTTCTCCATCATGGAAGTCTACGCCGTTGATGTAGAGCTGCTGGATGTTGTTGTCTTCTAAAACGGAGCTAGTACCAAAAAAACTACCCTCTGAACCAGAGTGTTGCATGTTTACAATCTTGCCGCCGTTATCCAATTCTCGTAGTGCTACCGCAGCTCCGCTGGCCGAGGTCATTAGCGTTTGCACAGGGTTGGTGGCAAAGGTTTTTACGCCACCAACATTATATCCGCTTCGATTGATGCCGAAGGTACTGGACACATTGGTCAGCAGTGGGTGGTTTTCCTGTCCGGCTAATGTGGTGTAGGTCCGCTCTCCGTAACTGAAGCCGTTGTAATCCAGCAGCACCAAGTCAGTCATGCTACCATATCCAATATTCACCGCAATATCGTAGGCGGTCCATTCTGAACCTATAAAGGTACCCCCTTCGCTATAGACATAATCTACCAGTGCGTTCTGCCCGGATACCGGCATCGCCTGGAACCAGGTGATACAATTTAGGTGAATCACGGCATCGAAGCCCGAAGGGGAAGGGTTGGTACCATCCCACTCGTTTTCCGGTACGTCGCTGAGCGTCACCGCAAAGCCCGCATTACGTAAGCTACTGATGAGGCTACAAGTTCCTTCGTCGGTTAATCTATCCCAGAGTACCAGCACCTCGGCCCCTTCAAAGGTGGCACAATTATCGGTTGCTGTCGCAGCGGGCAGCGCGGTGATGGTTGCTGCACAGAAACCGGGGTCATTACTCACCACGATAGGGGCGGGGCAGGTGATTTCGGGGGCTTCGGTATCCTCATCGGCTGGAATGACTACACCGATTTCCATAGCCGTACATCCTTCCGGGTCACCCGTGTCCCGTACAGTTACTGTTACCGTACCAGCAGGCACGTTATCAAAAGTGCTTTCGGGCTGAAAATCACCGCCAATACTGTATTCCAAACCGTCACAGGTTGTACAACTGGCGTTTACCGTAAGGGAACCGTCTGCACTGTTTGGACAGGAGGTCATTGTCGTGCTGGTACCCGTAATCTCCAAATCACAGCAATCAGCGATTGATGCTTCTACAACTACTCCCGTTTCCACGACCTGGCACAAAGAGGGATTGCCACTGTCCTGTACCGTCACGGTGTAGGCGCCGGCGGTAAGCCCATCGAAAACGTTTTCCGGCTGAAAGCCGTTACCAATGGAATATTGAATACCAGCGCAGTCTTCACAACTGGCACTGACGGTAATGGAGCCATCGTCATTGCCGCTGCAGGAGGGCATTGTAGTATTGATTTGGTCGATAGCTAAATCGCATCCAGCACAAGCTGCTTCCACCTCGGATGAAGAATTACAGCCGGGAGCATTACCGAAATAAGAAACGTAGGCGGCCAGGTCTTCCAATTCGTAGGGTACGCAGCAGTCTGACAACATAGGATTACTGGTAACTTCTAATCCACCATTCATTGTCGTAACCGACCCTAAACCACTTACGTCTGATATCACTGCATTACCTCTCACCGCAATCGTTGCGGTAGTCGTCAGACCAATCATTCCGTCCAGGTTGGTCAATTGATCGTTGTCGTCAAAATACACCCCTCCATTTGCGGAAGTGAAGTTGGACAGGCCATCTATTTCAGTCAGTAGAGGGTTAGTAACAAAATATAAAAAATCGCCGGTGGTAGCAAGATTTCCCAGCCCGTCAACGTGCTCGACGTTGGTGTTGAAGAGAAAGAAATAATTGCCGACTGTAGTGAGTTCCGACAAACCGTCTAAATTGGCGATCCCAGTACCTGTGATATACACATATCCTGTTACTTCGGTATAATTGAAATTGTCTATTTCGGATTGCTGGGTAATAAGTAGATCGCCAAAATATGTTTGCGCCTGCGCCGAACCAAAAAGCATGGTCATGGCCATCACGCTCAACAAGAGCCACCTACGCCAAACGGGGGGAATAACGGACGCACGTATCTTTGGCTTTTCCCCATTAAAGGACTTAGCATAGTAAAAAGAACTGGAGTTTTTCATTTGTATAAATGTTTGTGAGTATTACGTTTTTGAGTATATGTATCTTGATCGTCCGCAGGTAAGTGCAGGAGCGTTTTTTTTCTTATCAGCGGGAAAACAAGAAGGCGATTTTCATATTTATAAGTTTCTAATACAAAATATTCTGAATGGTGTGTTGAATATTATTTCCTCCCAGGTATATGGCCTGGTAGATGCAAAAGGTAAGTGTCATATGGGCTTTTTTTACAATAGTCGAATTTGTGGCCATGCCATCCCTGCGATTGGCATCGGGCGGTACGGTACTCTTCCCGCTAGGGAAGGTAAATTCGAATTTACCCTGTAATTCCCTTCCTTAAATGCCCTTATAATCCCTCATAGGGTTCAAAAAAAAACGCCTCGGAACAATCGTCCCGAGGCGCCCTTTAGTCATGTAAAGCACTCCGCACCAAGCACTCCGCACGAAAAAAATTAATGCAAAATCACCACTTCTCGCGTCTGCACTTCCTGTTCACCAGCCGTTAGGCGCAGCAAGTAAGTCCCGTTAGGGAAACGACGGGTGTCAATGCGTAGTCCTTCTGGTGCCCAAGCATCCATTTCCTGACGGAAGAGTTCCTGACCGAAGAGGTTGTACATGGCTACCGTCACCGGCGTGTCTTCCTGCACCTTGGCTTTCACCATCAATTGCTCATTGGTAGGGTTGGGGTACACATTCATGCTGATGGAGCTGTCATTACCGTTTCCGGTAAAGTCTCCCTCTTCGCCAGAGTAATCACAGACAATCGTCACCGCTGCGACCAGCTGGCAACCATTCGCGTCCGTGATCATCACCGTAAACGTTTGGGTAATGTAGCCCATCGTGAACAGTATACCTCGTCGGGTAGGGTCACTGGTAATGTAACCATCTTCCAGCGGAGTCGTCAGCTGCCAAGCATAACTATAAGGGGGCGTACCACCATTGACCGTCACGCCCAAACGATTGTTCTGACTATTACAGGCAATCACGTTGCCATAACTGAAGGAGGCTGTGAGGTCGTTGTTAGCAACCAAAATATGCTGCTCCGCTTCGCTGGTATTACCACAATCATCCGTCGCTGTCCAAGTGCGGGTAATCAATACACCACTCGGAGTACTTGCTTGTGTTTCGGTGAAAACAACATCCACCTCTTCGTCAAAGTCATCACTTACTTCTATGTTTGCTACATTGGGTACATCCGCACAGAAGACGGTGACATCCGCTGGCACATTGAAAAAGTCAGGTGCGTTGCCATCAACGTAGAAGACCGTAAGACTCGTTTTCGCCGAATTGCCGCAAGGATCAGTAGCAATCCACTTGTAATTGTACTGCGCCAAAAAACCGTCGGTTTCGCAGTCCTCCGAGACAGTGATCTCCACACCCACTACGCTAGCAATATTTGCCGCACAGTTATCCGTTACACTCACAGCATCGGCTGTAAAAATCAGAGGATCATGAGGGTCACCAAATCCGTCACCTACGGAAAGGAACAACTCGTCACCGCTTTGCAGCCCCACCAACAAGGGGTGGCTAAAGCTGATCATCGGTACATCGTTATCCATAAAGAATACTTGCTGTGTAGCCGTAGAGGTATTGCCACAAACATCGGTGGCCGACCAGGTACGAGTGAGCACTTGACCACAACCAGGTTCGTCACTCATCACTTCACTCAGGGTCACGTCCGCAGGCATACCAGAGCACTCGTCAAAAGCTGTCACATTCGCCGTCAGTGTTGTGTTGTTACAAGTTCCAGCAGGAACGCCACTGAATACCGGCCCACTAAGGTCCACCACGTTAATGATTTGGGTAAACGTAGATGTATTTCCACATACATCACTCACCGTCCACACCCTTTCTATCACTTGCGGATCGTTCGCACAACCTCCTATGATGGGCGCACTATCCACGTAAGTCGTAATATCAATATCACCACAAGCATCTTCGGCAATTAGGGTAGGAATATCCTCCCCGCAGTTTACAGTAATCATCGATGCGCCTGTTATGACGGGAGGCGTCGTATCCACAAAGTCGATTATCAGGCCAAGATTGGCGGTATTGCCGCAATCATCCACTGCGATCACGTTTAGACGATAACGAGCCACATAGCCATCTTCCCGACAGTTGCCTTCGGTCATTAAATTAAGCTCAATGCTGAAAGTCGGGTCACTACAACCATCTTCTACCTGAATAGCAGCCTCCAAGTCAGCCACCGATAGCTCGACAGGCTGGTTGCAATCAATCGGTAGTTCTAGCTGATCGCCATCGGCCACGACCCCAAATCCAGGATAGTCGATCGTAATGGTCGGGCTACTGGCATCACTCAGGGTAATGCGCTGAGTAGCGGTGGCGGTGTTGCCACACAAGTCCATCGCTGTCCAGGTGCGTTCGATGTACTGCCCGCCTACGCAATCAATCGGATCAGACTGAGCAAAAGTAAGCGTTGCAAACTCACAATCATCCACCGCTTGTACGTTAGGAACAGGCGGTAATGTACTTGCGCAAACGTCCTCAGGTATTCCTTGGAAAACTGGAGCTGTTTCGTCTACCAGGTACCAATTGATGGTTGCTACGCTTTCGTTGCCACAGTCGTCTTTACTTCTCCAGGTACTTATCAAGTGACCAGAATAGCCGACCTCCAGACAATTGAAGGTGCCAAGATCTTCCAATTCGTAATCAACTTCCACCAGCCCACTACAATTATCATAAGCGAAAGCGGAGTTCGCTATCAATTGCGAGATGTTGCCGTATTCCGAACACTCTACAAATACATCCTGTCCAGGTTCGTACTGGTTGATGTAGCCGTCACTGAACTCGATCACAGGAGGAGTAGTGTCCTCCAAAGTAATGATCTGCACTTCGTTACTGGCGTTACCACAACCATCCGTAGCTGTCCAGGTACGCGTCAGCGTATAGTTATTTAGGCAGTCACCATCGGTACGTACTTCTGTAAAGTCGTATACCACATCGGAACAAGAATCGAACGCCTGGAGGTTTGGCATACCGATCTCAGCGTCACATTCCACCGTATAATCGGTGGGTGAGAAGTTGAATTCGGGGGCAGTCGTATCCACAATCTCAGTAAAGAGGGTGTAAACCGTTTCGTTACCGCAAACATCCTGCACCGTAAAGACTTGCTGCCAACGGGTAAGTAAATTATTCACACAAGGCCCGTCGTACAGCTGTGTCAATTCTACGGTGAGCGTAGCAAAGTCGACTGCGGAACAAGCATCGGTAATCGTCACGTCTGTCGACGCGATGAGCGGATCCCAGGTTGGGTCAGCCAAGTTGCATTCCACTACGTAAGTGCCGCCATCGGGAATGCCGTTGAAAGTGACTTCCGGGCCTTTTGTATCAAAGACGCTATAGGTATAAGTAAACGGCTCAGAAAAGTTGCCGCAACCATCATCGGCGATGAAGGTCACGCTAATCTCACGGCTACAAGTGCCGCTGTCCGTTACGGTGATATCATCTACGGTAATCGTAAGCTCATCGGCGACCTTACAATTATCAAATACACAGCCCGCGAGATTGTCTACCGCAATGCCGCCCACCGTAAAGATGTCGTTCACCGTGATTTCGTCTCCTTCGTCGAGCGAAATGGTTACCTCTGCTGGGCATAGGTTCGTATCACTAATGTCCACCACCAAATTCACCATACAAGCTTCGTTGAACACCGGAGCCGTATCGTCCAGGAAAGTATAGTTAAGGACAAAAGGTTCGGAGTCGTTGCCGCAAGGGTCCGTCGCAATGAACGTCACGGCGATGTTGCGACTACAGGTTCCGTCGTCGGTTACTGTAATGTCATCCACTGTAACCACCTGGTCTTCTTCGTCACTACAGATATCACTAATACAGCCAGATAGGGAAGGAACAATGTTCCCTCCGACTATCCAGCTGTCATTCACGGTAATTTCTTCACCTGCGGTCAGGGATATCATCGCCTCGGCAGGGCAAACAGCTCCGCCTTCGGTCGTAAAGGTCTGGTCTACTTGGCAAACCAAGTCGAAGGCCGGTGGCGTAGTATCCACTACGGTGATGATCTGCACACAAGTATTCGGATTACCACATTCATCGGTCGCTGTCCACGTACGAGTAATCGTTTCTGTATTCCCACAACCGGGAACGGAACTATCACTGAAAGTAACAATTACACCACCGCAGACATCGCTACCGGTGGCAGAACCAGTGGCAGCAATGTCTGTAGACATACCACATTCTACCACCATATCAGGGGGGCAATTGATGGCAGGAGGCGTGGTGTCTACGACGGTGATAATTTGTACACAAGTACTAGGATTACCACACTCATCAGTAGCCGTCCAGGTGCGAGTGATCGTTTCGGTGTTGCCACAGCCAAGGACAGAACTATCACTGAAGGTAATCGCTACAGTGCCGCATACGTCCGAACCAGTGGCCATGCCCGTAGCTGATGGGGCTGTTGACATGCCACACTCTACCGTAGCGTCTGCGGGGCAGCTGATGCTCGGTGGCGTGGTGTCTACGATCGTAATGATCTGCACACAAGTATTAGGGTTACCACACTCATCGGTAGCCGTCCAAGTACGCGTGATCGTTTCAGTGTTGCCACAGCCAAGGACAGAACTATCACTGAAGGTAATCGCTACAGTGCCGCATACGTCGGTACCAGTGGCCATGCCCGTAGCAGCTGGGGCTGTTGACATGCCACACTCTACCGTAGCGTCTGCGGGACAGCTGATGCTCGGTGGCGTGG